>VERU01000172.1 GCA_018882485.1 Rhodoferax sp.
TTCGACCACCAGATGCCGGTCACGCAACTGGATGCGCTCGCCATCGCTGGCGTGACGGGCGTACACCAGAAATCCCAGTCCCACCGCCACCAGTTCGACCCAGGCAAACGGCAGCACCATGGAGGCGCCCTGAAACCAGAACGCCGTCGCGATGCCCAGGGAGATCACGCACAGGGACAGGTAGCAGAATCCCAGTTGCGCCGGCGTGACCGAGCAGTTGCGGCGCAGGGACCAATCGATGTCCCCGCCCTGCACCCGGGCAAATCGAAACGCCATGGCCGTCACTGCTGAACCTGATTCGTCGGTGGTGGATACGCGGGCCGGCGATCCTGGTTCAAGCAGGTCCAGCCGGTGCCAAATTGGCCGCGATTGTAGCCGAGCCACCGAGACCGGGCGGCCCTGGCGGACCGGGGCTCAGCCCTCTGCACTGCCGGTGTGCGGCCGGCGCAAACCCTGCCTGAATTGCTCCAGCGTCAGCACGGTTTGCGCCTGCACCGGCACACGGGGTGCCGGCTTGAAGGCATGGCCGTAGACGATCTCGAACTCCAGCTCCAGCGGCCCGGCCGCCAGGGCCTGCAGCAGCGTCTGGCGCCACCGCCGCCCCCGCAAGGCCGGAAATCGCTGGGGATGCAGATTGCGGCCCAGTCCGCGCAACTCCTGCAGCATGCGCTCGGGAGACGGGAACTGCAGGGTGATGCGCTCCATGTCCATCACGGGTTCGGCGAAACCCGCCCCCAGCAGCATGTCGCCCCAGTCGTGCATGTCGGTGTAGTCGTGCGATCCGGGCGGCCAGCCCTGCTGCTGATAAATGATCCGCAGCTGCCTCAGGGTATCGGGGCCCAGGCAGGAAAACATCAGGAACCCATCCACCGCCAGGGTCTGGTGCCAGCGGGCGATCAGGGCCTGGGGGTCGGCCGCCATGTGCAGTGCCATGTTGGCCCACACCAGTTGCGCCGTGCCCGCCGGTGGAACACCGGCTTGCACGCGTGCGCCACCCCAGCGGCGCGGCTGCCACCAGCGCGGGCTGAGCCGGGCCAGCGCCTGCTGAGCGCGCTGCGCCCGATCTTCCACCAGCCAGCAATCGGCATCCGGGTAACGCTGCGCCAGACGCTGATGAACCTGCAGCCCCCCCGCGACGGGCGTCCAGTGCGCCCAGCTCCGGGGCTGCAGCCGGATCAGCGACAGACGGTCCTCCATGCGGCCCGCGACCTCCTCATGCAGCCAGGGGGACGTGGCGCAGGCCATGCCGGCCCACCGGTCTGCTGCAGTGGGATCCAGGGAGGGCGGGCGCTGGGTGGTCATGGGAAAAGGGCGCCCGAGTATATTGAGGCCATGGCTCTGCTCTGGTCGCCGGGGTCCCTGCTGCGCCTGCCCAGCCGGTGCCGGGTGTGCCATGCCTGGCCATCGCAGGGCCTGTGCGAACCTTGCGTCACCCGGTTCGGACAACCGCATCCCCGATGCGACCGTTGCGCCATCTCCGTGCCCGACGGTGTGCCGCGCTGCGGCGCCTGCCTGAAAAATCCGCCGCCCATGGATGCCAGCGTGGCGGCGGTGGACTACACCTACCCCTGGTCGGCGCTGATCCGCCAGTTCAAGTTCCGCGCCGAGCCCGGCCTGGCCACCCAGCTGGCACGGATGATGGCCAGTGCGCCGTGGGCGGAGCCTGCGCTGGAGGCGGCGGATCTGGTGCTGCCCGTACCGCTGTCGCCACGGCGGCTGCGTGAGCGGGGCTTCAACCAGGCGTGGCTGCTGGCCCGGGCGCTGGCACCCCGCAAGGCCGATGCCAGGCTGCTGCTGCGCTGGCAGGACAGCCCCGCCCAGGCCACGCTGAGCCGGGAAGAACGGATGCGCAGCCTGGAGCGGGCTTTCGCGCTGGAGCCCCTGCGCCGATTCAACGGATCCGGTCAGCGGGTGGTGCTGGTCGACGATGTGATGACCAGCGGCGCCACGCTGGGGTGCGCAGCCGCCGTGCTGCGACAAGCTGGTGTGGCCCATATCACGGCCCTGGTACTGGCCCGGACCCCGCTGCCCGGCTCGACCACCTGATGCCGGTCGGGCGACCGGGACCGGCCGGACGACAATGCCGTCATGTTTCACATTGTCCTGGTTCACCCCGAAATCCCGCCCAACACCGGCAATGTGATCCGGCTGGCGGCCAATACGGGATGCGCCCTGCACCTCATCGAGCCGCTGGGCTTTTCGATGGAGGACCGGCTGCTGCGCCGCGCCGGTCTGGACTACCACGAGACCGCCGCAGTGCGCCGGCACGCCAGCTGGCCGGCCTTCTGGGCTAGCGAACGGCCGCACCCCGACCAGTGCTTTGCGCTGACCACGCGCGGCGGGCACAGCCTGCACACCGTGTCGTTCCAGCCCGGCGCCTGGCTGGTGTTCGGAGCGGAGACCCGGGGACTGCCCACCCCGGTGCTGGATCACTTTGCGGCGCACCAGCGCTTGCGCCTGCCGATGCGACCCGGTCAGCGCAGCCTGAATCTCTCGAACGCCGTCGCGGTGAGTGTGTTCGAGGCCTGGCGCCAGAATGGCTTTGCCGGTGCGACGACGGCCGATCTCCCCGCCACCGGCCCGGCGGGAGACGGACAGGCCGCCGGCCAGGGGTAGCGCCGAACCGGGCTTTCGGCAACGCAGACCGGCCCCGTGCGGCCCTCGCGCTCCGGGGTCACGTCCCATGCGCACCGCAGGGCTCCGGCCTGCACTGCCGGTCGCCCCTGCCTAGAACCAGGCGTCCCAGATGAGCTTGACCCCTGTCAGAAACATGCCGGCGTACAGCAGCCGGTAAAACAGAACCGGCTGGATGTGCCGGGCCAGCCGGACCCCGATCAGCACCCCCACCGGCGCCAGCGGCAGCAGCACCAGCGACGTGATGAAATTGCGCCAGTCCAGCAGGCCCAGCCAGCCGTAGGGCAACCATTTGGCGAAATTGATCACAAAGAAGAAGAACGCCATGGTGGCCGTGAACCGGACCGGTGACAGACGCAGGGGAATCATGTAGGCGTTGATGGGCGGCCCGCCGGCATGGGCCACAAAGCTGGTGAAGCCGGATGCCGCCGTCAGCAGCGCGCCCAGCCAGCGGGGCGGCGGCGGGCTGTCGGGCCGGGGCGGGAACGCAACCCGCTGGGCCAGGAACAGCAAGGTGAGCACGCCCACGATGCCCGCCACCCAGTGCGCGTCCAGCAGACGAAACAGCACCGCGCCCAGCACCACCCCCGCCAGACCGCAGGGGATCAGAAAGCGCAACATGGCGCGGTCGAAGTCCTTGCGAAAGGCGGCCATGCCCATCACGTCCATCACCAGCAGAACCGGCATGAGGATGGCTGCGGCCTGGGGAACCGGCACCGCCAGCGCCATCATCGGAACCGCCAGCGAGCCGAACCCCGCACCGAAACCACTCTTGCTGACGCCCAGCAGCAGCCCCGCGGGAATGGTCACGGCATAAAACCAGGCGTCGGTGATCAGCGGCAGGGGCATGGGACAGGGCGCGTCGGGGGCTATTGTGGCAGCCCGCCCGCCGGCAACAACAGCGACAATGGGCGCCATCCATGTTCACGCCATCGCAAGCCGACGTTCGGCGATTTTTTTGCCAGATTCATGCCAAAACCCTTGCCGGGTCTGGGTTGGATGCTATCGAACAGATAGCAAGTCTGTGGATTGCCGAGCATCCCGAATACCACGCCGAGCTGGCCGACCTGGATGCAGCCCTGGCCACGGTCGATCAGATCCGTCCCGAGCGGGACAACCCCTTCCTGCACCTGTCCATGCATCTGTCGATCAGCGAACAATGCAGCATCGACCAGCCCCGCGGCATCCGACAGGCGGTCGAACTGCTGACCCACCGCCGTGGCTCGCTGCACCAGGCCCACCACGAAGTCATGGACTGCCTGGGGCGCATGCTGTGGGAGAGCCAGCGCTCGGGCCGCCCGCCGGATGGCGCCGGGTACATCGACTGCGTGCAGCGTCAAGCCACCCGGGACTGACGCCGGGCGGGGTCCGCCCATGGAGCGAGGCCGGCGGGCAATCCGTCGGCCGCCGAATCAGCGGAACTTGGATTGGGGAACGGTCTTGAGCTCGCCCGGCAGGCTGCCCACGTGGTTGGCCAGCAGCTTGAGTTCGGCCGAGGTGAACTGCTTGGCGATGCCGCCCATCACGCCGTTGGCGCGACCGACCTGGGCGTTGCCCTCGGCCTTGTAGGACTTCAGGGCCACGAACAGGTAGTCGGCGTGCTGGCCGGCAATCTTGGGGTAAGCCGGATCGGCCGGCTTGCTGAAGTTGTCGCCATGGCAGGAGATGCAGGCACCCTTGGCCAGCAATTCACCCACCTTGCCCGACGCCTCGGGCGCCTTGGGCGGCGGCGTCGAGCCGGCAACCTGTCCATGGGCCTCATAGTAGGCGCCGATGTCGGCCATGTCCTGATCGCTCAGGTTGTCGGCAATGCCGCGCATGGAGGGGTGCTTGCGCTCGCCCTTCTTGTAGCCGTTGAGAGCCGCCACGATGTACTTGGCGCCCTGGCCGGAAATCTTGGGCACCCGATGGATCTCGGGGAAACTGGCCTGGTAACCCACGATGCCATGGCAGCCGATGCACATGGCGATTTTTTTCTCACCGGCTTTCGCGTCCCCTTTCACCTCCTGGGCCTGAACGGCGGATGCGGTCGCCACAGCGACAGCCAGGGCAGCAAGCGGAACGAGGAGGTTTTTCATTTTGGGACGACAATCAGGCGGTAGAGGAAACTCAATCGCGGGCGATTATATAAAGTCAGCGATACCCCGGTTCCCCAACCCATCCGACCCGCGACCCAGCCACCCGCCATGAAATTCGAAGGAAGCGCGAACTACATCGCCACCCAGGACCTGATGCTGTCCGTGAACGCCGCCATCACCCTGCAGCGGCCGCTGCTGGTCAAGGGCGAACCCGGCACCGGAAAGACGATGCTCGCCGAGGAAGTGGCCGAGGCGCTGAACATGCCGCTGCTGCAATGGCACATCAAATCCACCACCAAGGCGCAGCAGGGGCTCTATGAATACGACGCCGTGAGCCGTCTGCGCGACTCGCAGCTGGCGGATGTGGATGGCGGCGAACGGGTGCGCGACATCCAGAACTACATCGTCCGGGGGGTGCTGTGGCAGGCCTTCACCTCGGACCAGCCGGTCGCGCTGCTGATCGACGAGATCGACAAGGCCGACATCGAGTTTCCCAACGACCTGCTGCGCGAGCTCGACCGCATGGAGTTCTACTGCTACGAGACGCGCCAGCTCATCAAGGCCAAGACGCGGCCGCTGGTGTTCATCACCTCGAACAACGAAAAAGAGCTGCCCGACGCCTTCCTGCGCCGCTGCTTCTTCCACTACATCAAGTTCCCCGAGCCCGAGACGATGAAACAAATCGTCGATGTGCACTTTCCCACGCTCAAAAAAGAACTTCTGGCCATCGCGCTCAAGAATTTCTACGATGTTCGCGGCCTGCCTGGCCTGAAGAAAAAACCCTCGACCAGCGAGCTGCTCGACTGGCTCAAGCTGCTGGTGGCCGAAGACATCCCGCTCGAAGCGCTGCAAAGCGCCGACCAAAAAGTGTCGGTGCCGCCCCTGGTGGGCGCGCTGCTCAAGAACGAGCAGGATGTGACCCTGTTTGAAAAGCTGGTCTTCATGAACCAGCGCAACCGCTGAGCATGCCATGTCCGAGGCACGAAAACTCCTGCTCGAAGGCTTGTCCGATGCCGTTGGCTTTGTCGGGGGTGCTCTGGCCGGCTACTGGCTGAGCCTATGGCTGGACTGGGACTTGTTCGGCGAAGGCTACAGCGGCACCAGCATCGGCGCCATCGTGCTGGTGGGCCTGGGCGGCGGCTTGGGCCTGCAGTTGGCACGCGCCTGGCGACGCGCCCAAAAATCGCAGGAATGAAGACACGCCATGCTGATCGACTTCTTCTACACCCTGCGCGCGGCCAAAGTGCCGGTGTCGGTGCGCGAGTTCCTCACGCTGCTCGAAGCCATGAAGGAAAACGTGGTCGGCCCGGCCTCAGATGCCTGCAGCATGGACGAC
>VERU01000173.1 GCA_018882485.1 Rhodoferax sp.
TACACGGCACCACCATCATCAGCGTGCGGCGCAACGGTCCCCAGGGCCCCGAGGTGGCGCTCGGCGGCGACGGCCAGGTCACGCTGGGCAACATCGTGATCAAGGGAACGGCACGCAAGGTGCGCCGCCTGCACCACGGCCGGGTGCTGGCGGGCTTTGCCGGCGCCACGGCCGATGCCTTCACGCTGTTCGAGCGCTTCGAGGCCAAGCTGGAAAAGCACCAGGGCCACCTGCAGCGCGCCGCCATCGAGCTCACCAAGGACTGGCGCACCGACCGGGTGCTGCGCCGCCTGGAGGCCATGCTGGCGGTGGCCGACCGCGAGACCTCGCTCATCATCACCGGCAACGGGGATGTGCTGGAGCCCGAGCATGGCGTGGTCGCCATCGGCTCCGGCGGACCCTATGCCCAGGCGGCGGCGCTGGCGCTGCTGCACCACACCGAGCTGAGCGCCCGGGACATTGCCGCGCGCGCGCTGCAGATTGCCGGCGAGCTGTGCATCTACACCAACCTGAACCACACCATCGAGACGCTGCCATGACGCCGCAAGAAATCGTTGCCGAACTGGATCGCCACATCGTCGGCCAGGCCCAGGCCAAGCGCGCGGTGGCCATCGCGCTGCGCAACCGCTGGCGGCGCCAGCAGGTGGACCCGGCGCTGCGCGCCGAGATCACACCCAAGAACATCCTGATGATCGGCCCCACCGGCGTGGGCAAGACCGAAATCGCGCGCCGGCTGGCACGGCTGGCGGACGCGCCCTTCATCAAGGTCGAGGCCACCAAATTCACCGAGGTGGGCTACGTCGGCAAGGATGTGGACACCATCATCCGAGACCTGGCGGAAATCGCCGTCAAGCAGACCCGTGCCGCCGAGATGGACCAGGTGCGCGAGCGCGCCCGGGACGCCGCCGAGGACCGGGTGCTCGATGTGCTGGTGCCACCGCCACGGGGCGAGTTCGGCGTGACGCCAGCCACCGAACCCGAGAGCGTGGCGCGACAGACCTTTCGCAAGAAGCTGCGCGAAGGTCAGCTCGACGAGCGCAGCATCGAGATCGACGTGGCCCGGCCGGCGCCGGCCATGGAAATCCTGGCGCCTTCGGGCATGGAGGAAATGACCGAGCAGCTGCGCGGCCTGTTCGGCCAGATGGGGCAGGGCAAGCGCCAGAGCCGCCGGCTGACCATCGCCGAGGCCCTGCGCCAGCTCACCGACGAGGAGGCGGCGCGCCTGCTCAACGAGGAGGACGTGCGGGCCCGGGCCTTGCAGACCCTGGAGCAGAACGGCATCGTTTTCATCGACGAGATCGACAAGGTCACCGCCCGCAGTGACGGTGGGGGCTCGGGCGAGGTGTCGCGCCAGGGCGTGCAGCGCGACCTGCTGCCGCTGGTGGAGGGCACCACCGTCTCCACCAAGTACGGCATGGTCAAGACCGATCACATCCTGTTCATCGCCTCGGGCGCCTTCCATCTGAGCAAGCCCAGCGACCTGATCCCCGAGCTGCAGGGGCGCTTCCCGATCCGGGTCGAGCTGCAATCGCTCTCGGTGCAGGATTTTGTGGCCATCCTGACGCAGACCCATGCCTCGCTGGTGCGCCAGTACCAGGCCTTGCTGGCTACCGAGCAGGTGCGCCTGGATTTCACCGAGGATGGCATTGCGCGCTTGGCGCAGACGGCCTACGAGGTCAATGAGCGCACCGAGAACATCGGGGCGCGCCGGCTCTCCACGGTGATGGAGCGCCTGCTCGACGAAATCGGTTTCGAGGCCAGCCACCGTGCCGGCGAGACGGTCCGCATCGATGCGGCCTATGTCGATGCCCGGCTGGGCGAACTCAGCCGCAACGAGGATCTATCGCGCTACATCCTGTGAGCCGGGGCACGGCCCGGCAGGCAGGCCGGCCGGCTCCCGGCCGCACCGGCATAGCGGTCCAGCGCCAGCCCCTCGGTGGAAATGGCCGGTCTGCGGCCCATCACCAGGTCTGCCAGCAGGCTGGCCGATCCGCAGGCCATGGTCCAGCCCAGGGTGCCGTGGCCGGTGTTCAGAAACAGGTTCGGCAGCGGCGTTGCGCCCAGGATGGGGGTGCCGTCGGGCGTCATGGGGCGCAGGCCCGTCCAGAAGCTGCCCTGGGCGGCATCGCCGCCGGGGAACAGGTCCTGCACCACCCGCTCCAGGGTGGCGCGGCGGCGCGGCTGCAGCCGCAGGTCGTAGCCGCCGAGCTCGGCCATGCCGCCGACGCGGATGCGATCGCCCAGCCGGGTCACCGCCACCTTGTAGGTTTCGTCCAGCACGGTGGACCGGGGTGCCAGCGCGGCGTCGCGCACCGGCAGCGTCAGTGAGTAGCCCTTGACCGGGTAGACCGGCAGATCCAGGCCCAGCGGCAGCAGCGCCTGGCGGCTGTAGCTGCCGAAAGCCATCACATAGCGTTCGGCCTGGCGCAAGCGGCCGCCCACCTGCACACCGCTCACCCGTCCGCCCTCGACCTGCAGGCCCTCCACCGACTGGCCGAAGCGGAACTTGACCCCCAGTTGCCGGGCCTGCTCGGCCAGCGCCACGGTGAACCGGTGGCAGTCTCCGGTTTCGTCCTGCGGCAGCCGCAGGCCGCCGACCAGCCGGTCGCGTGCCTGCGCCAGCGCCGGCTCCACCCGGGCCAGCTCGTCGCGGCCCAGCACCTCGTAGGGCACCCCGCAGGCGCGCAGCACCTCGGTGTCACGGCCCACGGCGTCGAGCTGGGCCTGCTGGCGAAACAGCTGCAGCGTGCCGCCGGTGCCGGCGTCGTAGGCGATGCCGGTGGTCTCGCGCAGGGTCTGCAGGCAACTGCGGCTGTACTCGGCCACGCGCATCATGCGCTCCTTGTTCACCGCGTAGCGCGAGGGTGTGCAGTTCATCAGCATCCGGGCCATCCAGCGCCACTGGAACAGGCTGCCGTCGGGCCGGATCGCGAGCGGCGCGTGTTGCTGGAACATCCACCTGAGCGCCTTCAGCGGGATGCCAGGGGCGGCCCAGGGCGTGGTGTAACCCGGCGAGATCTGGCCGGCGTTGGCGAAACTGGTTTCCAGGGCCGGGCCCTCCTGCCGGTCCAGCAGGGTGACGTCGGCGCCGGCACGCGCCAGGTAATACGCCGTGGTGGTGCCGATGACGCCGCCGCCCAGAACAATGACTTTCATGGCTTTCCCGCTGTTTAGCCTCAGAGAAAACGGAATTTATCGAAATCACTCTGGGTGATTTCACTGAATATCCGGTTGATTTCAGTGAAAATCACGGCGTTCGCTTTCAAAAAGTGCCCCGCCGCAGTGACATGACCGTGCCCGACCGTCTGGACCGCATCGACCGCAAGATCCTGGACCTGCTGCAGCGCCAGGGTCGCATGTCCATGACCGAACTGGCCGAGCAGGTGGGCCTGTCCACCTCGCCCTGCACCGAGCGGGTGCGCCGTCTCGAGCGCGAGGGCGTGATCACCGGTTACCACGCACGGCTGTCGCCCCAGGCTTTGGGCAAGACGCTGCTGGTGTTCGTCGAACTCAAGCTCTCGGCCAAGTCGGGCGACGTGTTCGAGAAGGTGCGCAAGGAACTGCTGCATGTGCCCGACGTGCTGGAATGCCACCTGGTTTCGGGCAGTTTCGATTACCTGCTCAAGGCGCGGCTGTCCGGCATGGGCGAGTACCGCCGCCTGCTGGGCGACATCCTCAAACTGCTGCCGGTGCCGGCCGAGTCCCACAGCTATGTGGTGATGGAAGAGGTCAAGGAGACCCTGCAACTGCCGCTGGACCGCTGAGGGGCGGCGGGGCGGGTTTCTTCGGCCGGACCGCCTTCAGGTTTCACTTTCATAAGGCACTCTAAGTGCTTGCCATAGAAGGGATTTCCTCCTGCAAATCCCTTTGAAATCGGCGCTAAGTCCTTGATTTCATTGGAAATATTTATGCGCCGGGCGGTCTGGACCGTCGATTTTTGGATGGTTTGCTGATACAGTGCAAAAAAGTGCAATTTAGTGGTGAAAAGTGCCTTGGCACTGCTTCTTGCACCGACATCGATCAACCGCGGGTGCGCAGAACGTGTTTCAAGGGGCTTCGTCATTGAGTCTGGATGCCAAGGGGCGCCTGTCGGTGCCCACCCGGCATCGCGACGTGCTCAGTGCCACCGCCCAGGGCCAGCTCACCCTGACGCGCCATCCCCACGGCTGCCTGATGCTGTTCCCGCGGCCCGAATGGGAGCTGTTCCGCGAGCGGGTGGCCGCCCTGCCGATGTCGGCCCAGTGGTGGAAGCGCATCTTCCTGGGCAACGCCATGGATGTGGAGATGGACAGCACCGGCCGGGTGCTGGTTTCCCCGGAGCTGCGGGCCGCTGCCGGCATCACCCGCGACACCATGTTGCTGGGCATGGGCAAGCATTTCGAACTCTGGGACAAGGCCACCTACGAGGCCCAGGAGGCGCAGGCGCTGCAGGGCGAAATGCCCGAGATCTTCAAGGATTTCTCTTTTTGAAGGCCCGTGGTGACGACCGCATGGCAGCACACCCCTGTTCTGTTGACCGAGGCCGTGGACGCCCTGTTGGGCGGGCCGCCGCCGGCTGCCGGACCCCGCACCGTGGTCGATGCCACGTTCGGTCGGGGCGGGCATGCGCGGCAGATCCTGCAGCGGCTGGGGCCGCAGGACCGGCTGATTGCCTTCGACAAGGACGTGGCGGCGGTTGCGGCCGCCGCCGAACTGCAGGACCCGCGCTTTTCCATCCGCCACCAGGGTTTTGGCCAGATCGGCGAGTTGCCGCGCGGCAGTCTCATGGGCCTGCTGATGGATCTGGGCGTGAGCTCGCCGCAGATCGACGACCCGGCGCGCGGGTTCAGCTTTCGCGCCGGCGGACCGCTGGACATGCGCATGGACACCAGCCGCGGCCAGACCGTGGCCGAATGGCTGGCAGCGGCCGATGTGCAGCAGATCGCGGAGGTGATTCGTGATTACGGCGAGGAGCGGTTTGCTGGGCCGATTGCAAAGGCGATTGTGGCTCGCCGGCAGGAGCACGGACCGATCGGCAGCACCACCGAGCTGGCCGAACTCGTGGCTCGCACGGTCCGCACCCGCGAGGCGGGCCAGAACCCGGCGACCCGGACCTTTCAGGCTTTTCGGATTTTCATCAACGCCGAGCTCGAGGAATTGCAGCAAGCGCTGAAAGCCAGTCTGGACCTGCTGCAGCCTGGCGGGCGGCTGGTGGTGATCAGCTTTCACTCGCTGGAGGACCGGATCGTCAAGCAGTTCATCGCCCACCATGCGAGCGACCCGTTCGACCGGCGTGTCCCTTTTGCCGCACCGCGTGCCATGCGGCTGCAGGCGATCGCCCGCACCAAGCCCGGCGCCGCCGAGATCGCCGCCAACCCCCGCGCCCGCAGTGCCGTGATGCGGGTGGCCCAGCGCACCACCGGATGAGCCCCCGCCCATGGTCCGCCTGAACGCCCTCTTGCTGCTCGCGGTGCTGGCCAGCGCCCTGTACCTGGTGTCGGTGCAGTACGAATCGCGTCGTCTTTTCTCCGCGCTGGACCGTGCCGCCCAGGAGGCGCGCCAGCTACAGACCGAGAACGAACGCCTGCAGGTGGAGCGCCGTGCCCAGGCCACGCCGCTGCGGGTGGAACGCCTGGCCCGTGACCGGCTGCAGATGCGCCCGGCCTCGCCCGCCACCACCCATTACCTGGCCGCCGGCCAGCCGGCGCCTGCCGCCACCGGGGAGTCCCCGTGAGCCGCAGCATCAACTACACCTCCAGCCCGCTGCTGACCAGCCCCACGCCGGTCTGGCGCAGCAAGCTGATCGTGGCCGGCGTCGCGGCCGCCTTCGTGGGCCTGGCCGGGCGCGCCGTGCACATCCAGGTGACCGGCAACGAGTTCTACCAGCGCCAGGGCGAGGTGCGCTTCGCGCGCACGCTGCCGCTGCCGGCCAACCGCGGCCGGATCATCGACCGCAACGGACTGATCCTGGCCTCCAGCATCCCGGCCCCCAGCATCTGGGCCATCCCCGAGGACGTGCCGCGCGACGAACCCGCGCTGCGCCAGCTCGCCGCGCTGCTGGAC
>VERU01000174.1 GCA_018882485.1 Rhodoferax sp.
AGTGGCCGGGCCGCACCGAAGCCGTGGTGCCGGTGGTGGCGCGCGCCCTGGGGCCAGGCGTGGCCAAGCTGGTCGATGCCAACAGCGGCTTCTCGCCGCGCCGTGCCATCGAGGTCGGCCAGCTGCTGCAGGCCGAGGGTATCGGTCATTTCGAGGAGCCCTGCCCGTACTGGGAGTTCGAGCAGACCCGCCAGGTGACCGAGGCGCTGTCGCTGGATGTGACCGGTGGCGAGCAGGACTGGGACCTGGCCACCTGGAAGCGCATGATCGACGATCGGGTGGTCGACATCGTGCAGCCCGACGTGATGTACATGGGCGGCCTCTCGCGCACCCTCCGGGTTGCTGCCATGGCGGCAGAGGCCGGCCTGCCCTGCACGCCGCACAGCGCCAACCTGTCGCTGGTGACGATCTGCACCATGCACCTGCTGGGCGCCATCCCCAACGCCGGCAAGTACCTGGAGTTTTCCATCGAGGGCCCCGATTACTACCCCTGGCAGCAGGGCCTGTTCCTGGGCGACCCCTACGCCGTGTGCGACGGCCGCCTGCAGATTCCGGCCGAGCCCGGCTGGGGCGTCGAGATCAACCCCGAGTGGCTGCGTCAGGCCACTTACCAGTGCAGTGAGGCCCAACCATGAATCCCCTGAATGCCAGCGCCGAATCCCTGGCCGCCGCCTATCTGGCCGACGGCAGCCTGCCGCCCCTGCCGCAAGGCCACTGGATCGACGGCGCCGAGTGCCCGGCTGCATCCGGTGCCACCCTGGAGTCACTCGATCCGGGTCTGGCCCGGCCCCTTGCCGAATTCGCTGCGGGCGATGCCGAGGATGTGGACCGGGCCTGCCAGGCGGCGGCGCGGGGGCTGGCCGTCTGGCGGCGCAGCGCCCCGGGTGCGCGCGCCCAGGTGCTGCGTGCCATGGCCACCCTGCTGCGCCAGCGCGTGGGCTGGCTGGCGGTGGTCGACAGCCTGGATTCCGGCAAGACGCTGGCCGAAGCCCAGGGTGACGTGATCAGTTCGGCGCGCCTGTTCGAGTACTACGCGGGGCATGCCGAAACGCTGGAGGGGGCCTCCATCCCCATCGGCCCGGACCACATGAGCTGGACCCTGCGCGAGCCGGTGGGCGTCACGGCCCACGTGATTCCCTGGAACTATCCGACATCGACGTTCGCCCGCGGCATCGCCCCGGCGCTGGCGGCGGGCTGCTCGGTGGTGGCCAAGCCGGCCGAGACCTCGCCCTTCACCGCGCTGCTGATGGCCCGCTGGCTGGTGGAGGCCGGCCTGCCGCCCGGCGTGGTCAATGTCGTCACCGGACTGGGCAGCACGGCCGGTGCCGCGCTGGTGGCGCACCCGCTGGTGCGGCATGTCACCTTTACCGGCTCGGTGCCCACGGGCGTGCGCGTGGCCCAGGCGGCCGCGCCCCAGATCGCCAGCCTGACGCTGGAGCTGGGTGGCAAATCGCCGCTGGTGGCCCTGTCCGACTGCGACGTCGAAGCGGCTGCCGAGGGTGCCCTGTGGGCCATCTACTCCAATGCCGGGCAGGTCTGCTCGGCCGGGTCGCGCCTGGTGGTCCAGCGTGCGGTGCACGAGCCGCTGCTGGCCGCCCTGTTGCGCCGTACCCGTGCTCTGCGGGTCGGCCACGGCTTGCGCAACCCGGACATGGGGGCCATCCATTCGGCCCAGCAGCTGCACCGCATCGCCGCCATGGTGGACGGCGCCCGCGCCCGGGGGCGTGAGGTGCTGGCGGGCGGCTCCATGGGCGCCGACGAGGCCGCCGACACCGGCTGGTTCTACCGCCCCACCATCCTGGATGATCTGCCACCCGATGATCCCTGTGTCCGCGAGGAGATCTTTGGCCCCGTGCTGGCGGTGCAGGTGGTGGACGACGACGCGCAGGCCCTGGCGGCGGCCAATGGCACCGACTACGCGCTGATGGCCGGCATCTACAGCCGAGATATCGGGCGCGCCCTGAGGCTGGCCCGCGACATCGATGCCGGCCAGGTCACGGTCAACGATTACTGGGCCGGCGGCGTGCAGGTGCCGTTCGGCGGCAACCGCCATTCCGGTTACGGCCGCGAGAAAGGCAGTGAAGGGCTGTCGGCCTATCTGGTGACCAAGGCCATCACCGCACGCATCCAGAGCTGAACCAGGAGCCGCCATGGAGCCACGCCCCTTGCATTGGGAAGCCGGCGGCAGCAGCCGCATTCCGTTCGACCTGTACACCGACGAAGCCCTGTACCGGCGCGAGCTGGAGCGGTTCTTCTACCGGGGACACTGGAATTACGTCGGTCTGGAGGCCGAAGTGCCCAATCCGGGCGATTTCCGGCGCACCGTGGTGGGCGAGCGATCGGTCATCATGACCCGCGCGCAGGATGGCCAGATCCACGTGGTGGAAAACGTCTGCGCGCACCGGGGCATGCGGTTCTGCCGCGAGCGCCATGGCAATCGCAGGGAACTGATCTGCCCGTACCACCAGTGGACCTACGGCCTGGATGGCCAGTTGCAGGGTGTGCCGTTCCGGCGCGGTGTGCGGCAGGACGGGCGGGTGCAGGGGGGCATGCCGCCCGATTTCAACCTGGCCGATCACGGCCTTACCCGCTTGCGGGTGGCGCAGCGCGGCGGCGTGGTGTTTGCCTCCTTCGACCACGGGGTGGAATCGCTCGAAGACTTCATGGGTCCGACCGTCCTGCGCTACTTCGACCGTCTGTTTGATGGGCGCCGTCTGCGCATCCTGGGCTATAACCGGCAGCGCATCCCGGGCAACTGGAAGCTGATGCAGGAAAACATCAAGGACCCCTACCACCCGGGGCTGCTGCACACCTGGTTCGTGACCTTCGGGCTGTGGCGCGCCGACAACCGCAGCGAGCTGCGCATGGACGACCACCACCGCCATGCGGCCATGATCTCGACCCGCGGCCATGCCGGCCAGGCCAGCGCTGCGGCGGCGCAGGTCACCCAGGTCAGCAGCTTCAAGGACGGCATGCAGCTGAACGACCCGAGCATCCTGGACATCGTGCCCGAGCCCTGGTGGGGCGGGCCGACCGCGGTGATGATGACGCTGTTTCCCAGCGTGATCTTCCAGCAGCAGGTCAACAGCGTATCGACCCGGCACATCCAGCCGGACGGCAGCGGCGCCTTCCATTTTGTCTGGACCCATTTCGGCTTCGAGGACGACACGCCCGAGATGACCGAGCGACGGCTGCGACAGGCCAACCTGTTCGGCCCGGCCGGCTTCGTGTCGGCCGACGACGGCGAGGTCATCGAGTTTTCGCAGCAGGCTTTTGCCAGCAAGCCGGGGCATCGCACGCTGGCCGAACTCGGTGGGCGCGAGGTGGGCGACACCGATCACATGGTGACCGAAACCCTGATCCGTGGCATGTACGCCTACTGGCGCCGGGTGATGGAGGCCTGATCATGGTGGATTTGCAGACCTGGTGGGCCATTCAGCAGCTCCATGCCGACTACGCTGCTGCGCTCGACAGCGGCCAGTGGGACCTGTGGCCGGAGTTTTTCACCGACGAGGGGGTGTACCGATTGCAGCCTCGCGAGAACCACGAGCGCGGCTTTCCGCTGGCCACCCTGTCGCTGACCAGCAAGGCGATGCTGCGCGACCGGGTGTACGGCATCCGCGAGACCCTGTTCCACGATCCCTATTACCAGCGCCATGTGGTGGGCGCACCCCGGGTGCTGGAAGCTGCCGACGGGCGCATCCGGTGCGAGGCCAACTACGCGGTGTTTCGCACCCCCTTCGACCGGCCCAGCACGGTGTTCAATGTGGGTCGCTACCTGGACACGCTGGTGCTCACCGGGCAAGGTCTGCGGTTTGCCGAAAGGCTGTGCGTCTACGACAGCGAGATGATCCCCAATTCGATCATCTACCCGATCTGATGCCGGGCCCCGTCGGGGCTGCGTGGTGGCGCAGCCCCTCAGGCCGGGGCAGCCGGATCGGACTGCGCCATTGCCCGGTCGCGCAGAGCGGATTTCATGACCTTGTTGTTGGGGTTGCGCGGCAGGCTGTCGAGCAGCACCAGCCGTTCGGGCAGCTTGATCACGGCCAGTTTCTGTTCGTCGCGCAGGTGGTCCAGCAGCGACGCCAGCGTCAGCGTCTGGCCCGGACGCGGCACCACGCAGGCGCAGATCCGCTCACCCAGCCGGGCGTCCGGGTAGGGTACCACCGCCACCTCGAGCACGGCGGGATGCGAGGCCACGAGGTTCTCGATCTCCTGCGCCGAGATGTTGAAGCCGCCCCGGATGATGATGTCCTTGGCGCGCCCCATGAAGCGGTAGTACTGCTGCTGGTCACCGGCGATCTGGAACAGGTCGCCGCTGTGGTAGTAGCCCTGGGCGTCCAGCGCTCGGGCGCTCAGCTCGGGCGCCCGGTAGTAGCCTTTCATCACCATCGGGCCGCGATAGCACAGCTCGCCGGTGCGACCCGGGTCCTGGATGATCTCGCCGGATTCCGGATCGATCAGCCGGGTCTGCACCATCGCCGCCGAGCGGTGGTGCCAGTCGAAGCCTGCGGCGCCGAAGCGGGGGAAGTAGAGCGCCCGCAAGGCCGGATCCGGCATGTCTGCTGGCGCGCTGACCAGAGATGCCCCCTCGGTGGAACCGAAGAAATTGATCACCTCCACGCCGAAGCGTTCGTGGAATCCCCGGACCTGTGCCTCGGTCAGGGGGGCGGATCCGGACCCGATGTAGCGCAGCCGCGTGAAGTCCACGCCGTCGAGCAGGGCCGGCTCCTTCAGCAGGCTGCTCAGGATGGCGGGCGCCAGCGCGGTGAAGTCGATGGACTCGGTGCGCATCTGCCCCAGGAAGACCGGCAGGTTGAAGGGGTGATGGTTGATCAGCGTCCCGGCGTGGAACAGCCAGGGCGTGATGCTGCCCACGAAGGCGCCGTGGGTCGTCAACGGGCGTCCGTTGAGCAGGCGAGCGCCGTCGCCGACCCGGTAGGCCGAACCGATCTGCGGGGCGTACAGCAGCCAGTCGTTGTGGGTGCGCGGCACCGCTTTGGCCTGGCCCTCGCTGCCCGAAGTCCACAGAAGGGTGAGCACATCGTCGGCTCCGACCGGATGTTCGATCTCGTGGGTTCGCAGGCGTGCGTCGTCGTCCGCCTGCCGCATCGCCGCTCGCAGGTCGATCGCGCCGCCCAGGTCCGCGGCCTCGCCGAAGGCCATGACCCTGCGCACCTGCGGATGCCGGTTCGCCAGCTGCGCGGCCATGCGCGCATGGTCGTGCGAACCGATGCGCGCGGTGACCAGCATCGCGCTGGCCTGGCTCTGCGTCAGGATGTGGGCGAGCTCATGCTCGCGGTATTGCGGCACTACCGGGCTGATGATCACGCCCAGTCGTGCGCAGGCGAGGTAGCAGGCCAGCAGTTCGTGGGAATTGGCCATCTGGAGCACGACGACGTCGTCGCGCCGCAGGCCGAGTTCCAGCAGGGCCGTCGCCAGCCGCTGCACCTGGTCAGCCAGCGCCCTCCAGCTCAGGCGAAGGGGCGGCGTGCCGGTGATCTCCTCGAGGTTCGGCGGATCCACCAGGGCTTCGCGCTCAGGTGATCTTTCGGCGTTGCGCGCCAGCAGATCCTGCATTCGCACATCGCCCCACCAGCCCAGGGCGCGGTAGCGTTCCCGTTCCTCGGCGCTGTGGATCAGCATGTGCCCGATCGGAAACGGCGCATCCAGGGGTCCTCCAGTTCGGCCGTCAGAGCGGCCTGGTACTCCCGCTGCAGGCGCTCGACCACGGAACGGGTGGACTCCACCGCCTTGACCTGCCCGACACCGTGCCCCGCCGACCAGAGGTCTTTCCAGGCCTTGGTGTCTTCCTCGGCGTTGGACAGATCGAAGGACTTGCGGGCTTGCAGGTTGTCCGGGTCCAGTCCTGCGCGCACCAGGCTGGGCCGCAGCTTGTTGGCCCAGGCGCCGGTGAGGGCGTTGGTGCACAGGATGTCCCGAAAATCGGACGCCACCACCATGTCCTTGTAGGCATCGACCGCCATGCTCTCCTGCGTGGCGATGAAGCGGGTACCCATGTGCACCAGGTCGGCAC
>VERU01000175.1 GCA_018882485.1 Rhodoferax sp.
TCTTCGGCCTTGTCCTTCAGGGCTTCCTTCAGCCTGGCCAGCAGCGGCTTGAAGGTCTCGGCGGCTTCCTCCGCGGCCTTCTTCTCGGCCTCGTCCTGCAGCTTGCCCAGGTCAACCGCGCCCTTGGCCACGCTCTGCAGCGGGGTGCCGTCAAATTCGGTCAGGTAGTTCAGCGCCCACTCGTCCACCCGGTCGGTCATCAGCAGCACCTCGATGCCTTTTTTCTTGAAGACTTCGAGTTGCGGGCTGTTCTTGGCGGCGGCCAGGGTGTCGGCGGTGATGTAGTAGATGGCCTCCTGGCCCTCCTTCATGCGGGCCTTGTAGTCGGCCAGGCTCACGCTCACGGTGTCGCTGGTGCTGGAGGCATAGCGCAGCAGCTTGGCCAGCCGGTCCTTGTTGGCGAAATCTTCGCCCAGGCCTTCCTTGAGGACCGCGCCAAACTCGTTGTAGAAGCGGGTGTACTTGCCAGCCTGTGCCTCTGCAGCGGCCTTTTCCTCTGCGCTCATCACGTCGGTTACCTCACCTTCGGAGGGCGCTGCCGGCTTGTCGTGGCGGGCCAGGTCTTCCAGCATGCCCAGCACGCGCTTGGTGCAGCCGTCGCGGATGGCCTTCACATCGCGGCTTTCCTGCAGCAGCTCGCGGCTGACGTTGAGCGGCAGGTCGGCCGAATCGACCACGCCCTTGACAAAGCGCAGGTAGGTCGGCATCAGTGCTTCGGCATCGTCCATGATGAACACGCGCTTGACGTACAGCTTGATGCCCGCCGCCTTGTCGCGGTTGTACAGGTCCATGGGCGCCTTGGACGGGATGTACAGCAGCTGGGTGTATTCGGTGCTGCCCTCGACCCGGTTGTGCGTGTGGGCCAGCGGGTCTTCGAAGTCGTGGCTGATCTGCTTGTAGAACTCGTTGTACTGCTCGGGCGTGATGTCCTTCTTGGCCCGCGCCCAGATGGCGTTGGCCTTGTTCACCGCCTCCCATTCGCCGGTCTTGACCATGGCGCCGGGCTGGCGGCCGCCGTTCTCGTCGTCCGGGTTGATCAGCTCGCCGTCTTTCCACTGTTCCTTTTCCATCAGGATGGGCAGGCTGATGTGGTCCGAGTACTTGCTGATGATGCCCTTGAGCTTCCAGGCGCTGGCAAAGTCCAGCGAGTCCTCGCGCAGGTGCAGGATCACGCTGGTGCCGCGGTCGGCACGCTCGATGGTTTCCACCTCGAAATCGCCGGCGCCGCCGCTGATCCAGCGCACCCCCTCGGCCGGGGTCAGGCCGGCACGGCGCGACTCGACGGTGATCTTGTCGGCCACGATGAAGCCGGAGTAAAAGCCCACGCCAAACTGGCCGATCAGCTGCGAGTCGGCCTTCTGGTCGCCCGAGAGCCTGGAGACAAAGTCCCGGGTGCCGCTCTTGGCGATCGTACCCAGGTGGTCGATCGCTTCCTGCTGGCTCATGCCGATGCCGTTGTCGGTGATGGTCAGCGTCCTGGCGGTCTTGTCAAAGCTCACCCGCACCTCCAGGTTGGGCGCGTTTTCATACAGGGCGCTGTGATTGATGGCCTCGAAACGCAGCTTGTCGCAGGCGTCGGAGGCGTTGGAGATCAGCTCGCGCAGAAAGATTTCGGGATTGGAATACAGCGAGTGGGTGACGAGGTGCAGCAGCTGGGCCACCTCGGCCTGGAAGGAATGGGTTTGCTTGGTCATGAAAGGGCCTGGGTCTGAAAGAAAAAGGGCGCACCGGGCGTTGCCGCCTGAGCCGGCTTGCGGCATATGGGGTGGGTTACCGACGGTTTCAAGGGCTGCCGGCGGCGCCCCGGTTGCGGGTTCAGCCGAAGCGCTCGTGCGGCTGCAGGTAGCGCCACTGGCCCTGGGGCAAATTTCCCAGCATGACCTGGCCGATGCGCACCCGCTTGAGCCCCACCACCTTGAGGCCCACCTGCTCGCACATGCGGCGGATCTGCCGCTTGCGGCCCTCGGTCAGCACCACCCGCAGCTGCTCGGGGTTCTGCCATTCCACCCGCGCGGGCCGCAGGGCCTGTCCGTCCAGCGACAGCCCGTGCCGCAGCAGGGCCAGGCGCTCGGGCGGGAACACCGCCTGCACGTTCTGCGTCACCGCCGGGCCGTCGCCCTGCGGCTGCGCGGGGCCTGCCTCGCCCCCCGCCGTGTAGCTCACCCGCACCAGGTATTCCTTCTCGATGCCGGAGTCTTCTCCGATGAGCTGGCGCGCCACCCGGCCGTCCTGGGTGAGCACCAGCAGCCCGGTGGAATCGATGTCCAGCCGCCCGGCCGGCACCAGGCTCTGCCGCTGGCTGGGGTGGAAGAAGAAGCGGGCGTTGTCCTCGGACCAGCGCCGGTCCGGCTGCACCAGCGTGATGGCCGGCTGGTGACCGTCTTCGGCCTGGCCGCTGACGATGCCCACCGGCTTGTGCAGCAGGATCGTGACGCGCCGTGCCTGTTCGCCCCGGGCCTGCCGGTTCACCTCGATGCGGGCATCGGGGCGGACCTGCATGCCCATCACCGCGGGCCGGCCGTCCACCGACACCCAGCCGCGCGCGATCCACTCGTCGGCCTCGCGCCGAGACGCCAGCCCGAGCTCGGCCATGCGCTTGTTCAGGCGCAGTGTGCCGCCCGGGCCGTGCGCTGCGGTGTCGGTCTGGCCGGCCGGGACGGGTGCGCGCACCGGCGCCGGCGGGGCGGACGCCCGCTGGAACCGGGGCCGCGCTGGCGGGGTGGGGAGGGCGTCCCGAGGATCGGTCATTTGCTATGAAAAAAGTAGCTATAACGTCTTATTCTACGGGGCCTGGATGCCAAAATGGTCATCAACAGTACCGGGATCCGGGGCGCGGCGGGGTCGGCGGTCGGCCCGGCTGGGGGCCTACCGGAAGTCGCCGGTGCGCAGGGCCTGCAGGTCCAGCACCCGCAGCCCTCCGTACTCGACCCGGATCGCCCCCTGAGCGGCCAGGGCCGACAGCGCCTCGTTGACACGCTGGCGCGACAGGCCCACCAGGTAGGCCAGCTCCTGCTGGGTGATGCGCAGCACCTGCCCCACGCCGGGATAGAGCACCGGATTGAACAGCGCGGCCAGGCTGCGCGCGACCCGCTGGTTGGGCTCGCCCAGGCGGTCGATCTCGCGCGCCGCGATGAACTGTCCCAGCCGTTCATTGAGCTGGTTCATGACGAAGCGGTTGAACCCGATGGAGTGGTCCAGCAGCCAGTGGAAGGCGTCCACATGCAGGCCGGCGACCCGGCTGCTGCGCAGCGTCTGGATGTTGTAGCGGTAGCTCTCCCGCTTGAGCGCCGTGCCTTCGCCGAACCAGCCGCCCGGCGGGATGCCGGTGAAGGTCATGGTGCGGCCCTGCGCGTTGTCCGTGCTCATCTTGAGCAGGCCGTCCACCACGCCGAACCAGTAGGTCACCGGGCGCCCGACCCGGCAGATGAACTCGCCGGGCCCGGCATCGGCCACCCGCAGGTCCGAGGCGGCGCGCTCGCGCTCGGCCGGTGCCAGCAGCGCCATCCAGGGTATGGCCCCGAGCTCGGCGGCAGTGGGCGGTCGGCGGCGCTGGTGCAGCGGCGTGGCGGTGCTCATGGGACGGTCCTGCGTCTGTAAGTTGGCAGAAAGTGAAGGGAAAACACCTACTGATCCGGATCAACATTGTCGTTGCAATGACAACAAAGCGTCAAACCTCTTCCTATCATTGGCTGTATCCGGCTTTTGGGCGGCCGGTTTCGGCAGCCCGCATCCGTTCAACCAAGGTTTTGGCATGACAAGCACGTTTCCCCAACTGCTGCTCTCCCACGCCGCGCAGCGTCCGCAGGACCCGGCGATGCGCGAAAAGGAGTACGGCATCTGGCAGACCCTGAGCTGGGCCGACCTGGCCACCCTGGTGCAGCACCTGGCCTGCGGCCTGCACCAGGCGGGCCTGCAGCGCGGCGACCACATGGTGGTGGTCGGCGCCAACCGGCCCCGCCTGTACGCCACCATGCTGGCGGTGCAGTCGCTCGGTGCGGTGCCCATCCCCCTGTACCAGGACGCCGCAGCGACCGAGTGCGTGTTTCCCATCAACAACGCCGAGGTGCGCTTCGCCTTTGCCGAAGACCAGGAGCAGGTCGACAAGCTGCTCGAGATCCGGTCGCAGTGCCCGCAGCTGGCGCACCTCTATTACGACGACCCCCGGGGCCTGCGCAACTACGACGAACCGGGCCTGGCCTCGCTCGACGAGCTGCAGGCCGCCGGCAAGGCCCATGCGGCGCTGCATCCCGACCTGTTCCGCGACGAGGTGGCCCGGGCCGCCGAGGGCGATGTCGCGGCCATGTTCTTCACCTCCGGCACCACCGGCAACCCCAAGGGCGTGGTGCACACCCATTTCTCGCTGCTCAACCGCGCCCGGGCCGGCGCCGAGTTCGACCGCCTGACCCACCGCGAGGACGTGCTGGCCTACCTGCCGCCGGCCTGGATCGGGCAGAACATCTTCAGCTACGCCCAGTGGCTGGCCTGCGGCTACGTGGTCAACTGCCCCGAATCGGCCAGCACCGTGACCATCGACCTCAAGGAAATCGGTCCGACCTACTACTTTGCGCCGCCCCGGGTCTTCGAGGGCCTGCTCACCAGCGTGATGATCCGCATGGAAGACGCCGGCGCCCTCAAGCGCCGCCTGTTCCACGCCTGCATGGCGCTGGCGCAGCGCGTCGGCCCCACGCTGATGGACGGCAAGCCCGTCGGCCTGCTCGACCGGCTGGGCTATGCGCTGGGCGACTGGCTGGTCTACGGCCCGCTGCGCAACAACCTGGGCATGAGCCGGGTGCGCGTGGCCTACACCGCCGGCGAGGCCATCGGCCCGGACCTGTTCACCTTCTACCGCTCCATCGGCATCAACCTCAAGCAGCTGTACGGCTCCACCGAGACCGCGGTGTTCGTCTGCCTGCAGCCCGACCACGAGGCCCGCGCCGACACGGTGGGGGTGCCCTGCGCCGGCGTCGAGATCAAGGTCGCCGACAACGGCGAAATCCTGGTCAAGTCACCGGGCCTGCTCAAGGAATACTTCCGCAATCCGGCGGCCACCGCCGAGGTGCTCACCCCCGACGGCTGGTACCACACCAGCGACGCCGGCTTCATCGACAGCCACGGCCACCTGAAGATCATCGACCGCGTGAAGGACGTGGGCCGCCTCAAGGGCGGGCCCAGCGACGGCGCCATGTTCGCGCCCAAGTACGTCGAGAACAAGCTCAAGTTCTTCCCGCACATCAAGGAAGTCGTGGCCTATGGCGATGGCCGTGAAAAAGTGTGCGTGATGATCAACATCGACTTTGATGCCGTGGGCAACTGGGCCGAACGCCGCAACTTGCCGTATGCCGGGTACACCGATCTGGCGCAAAAGTCCGAAGTCTACGAACTCATCAAGGAGTGCGTGGAGAAGGTCAACGCCGATCTGGCCGAGGACGCCCTGCTGGCCGGCAGCCAGGTCAGCCGCTTCCTCGTGCTGCACAAGGAACTGGACGCCGACGATGGCGAACTCACCCGCACCAACAAGGTCCGCCGCGGTTTCATCGCCGAGAAGTACCAGCCCCTGGTCGATGGCCTGTACGGCGGCAAGACGGAGCAATACATCGAGACGGTGGTCAAGTTCGAAGACGGTCGCACCGGCAGCGTCAGCGCCACCCTCAAGATCATGGACGCCAAGACGTTCACTCCTGTGAAGGCAGCAGCATGATGCGCACAGCAACACATCCAACGACAAGCGTGGGGGCCGAATGAGCAAAGTGATTGGCGACGTCATCCTCGACGTCAAGAACATCAGCCTGCGGTTCGGCGGCGTCAAGGCGCTGACCGACATTTCCTTCAATGTGAAGGAGCACGAGATCCGCTCCATCATCGGCCCCAACGGCGCCGGCAAGAGCTCCATGCTCAACTGCATCAACGGCGTGTACACGCCGTCCGAAGGCTCGATCACTTTCCGTGGCCAGCAGTTCGACCACATGAACAGCCGCCAGGTGGCCGAGATGGGCATCGCCCGCACCTTCCAGAA
>VERU01000176.1 GCA_018882485.1 Rhodoferax sp.
CCTGGGCAACCTGAAGGTGGGCACGTCCACCAACAACGACTTCTCGGGCAAGGGCGGCACCGAAAGCGCCAACACCTTCTCGGGCACCATCACCGCCACCGTGACCGAGGTGCTGCCCAACGGCCACCTGGCCGTGGCCGGCGAGAAGCAGATCGGCGTCAACCAGAACGTCGACGTGCTGCGCTTCTCGGGCACCATCGATCCCCGCGCCGTGCAGCCCGGCAACGTGGTGAGTTCCACCAAGGTGGCCAACGCCCGCATCGAGTCGCGGGGGCGCGGCGCGCAGGCCGAAGCCCAGACAGTTGGCTGGTTATCCCGGTTCTTTTTCAGCCTTCTGCCGTTCTAAAGGTGGCCAGAATCATGCCGAGGGGTATCCACGCATGCAGGCCATCTTCCACCTTGTCTGTCGACACATCGGCCCAGCCGCAGGGCGCGGCCGGGCCGCCTTGCTGGGGGGCCTGCTGTTGCTGCTGGCCTGCACCGCGCAAGCCGGTCGCATCAAGGAAGTGGCCGCCGTCGAGGGTGTGCGCAGCAACCAGCTGACCGGCTTCGGCCTGGTGGTGGGGCTGGACGGCACCGGCGACCAGACCACCCAGATGCCCTACACCGCCCAGGGCCTGACCAATTACCTGCAGCAACTCGGCATCACGCTGCCGGCCGCTTCGGTGTCCCAGCTGCAGCTCAAGAACGTCGCCGCCGTGCTGGTCACCGCCCAGCTGCCGGCCTTCGCCCGCCCCGGGCAGATGCTGGATGTCAACGTCTCGTCCATGGGCAATGCCAAATCCCTCAAGGGCGGCATGCTGATCGCCACGCCGCTGCGCGGCGCCGACGGCGAGGTCTACGCGCTGGCCCAGGGCAACCTGGTGGTGGCCGGGGCCGGCGCCGCGGCCGGGGGCAGCAAGGTGCAGGTCAACCACCTGAGCGCCGGCCGCATTCCGGCAGGCGCTCAGGTCGAGCGCAGCGTGCCCACCCCGCTGCTCGAGGGCAACAGCATCAACCTGGGCCTGGAGGCCTCGGATTTCCAGACCGCCCGGCGAGTGGCCCAGGCCATCAACCGCCGCTTCGGTGAGGGTTCGGCGCGCGCACTGGATGGCCGCACCGTGCAGGTCAAGGCGCCGGTCGACTCGGACGCCCGCATCGCCTTCATCGCCGAAATGGAGGAACTATCGCTGGAGAGCAGCACCCCTGCGGCCAAGGTCGTCATCAACTCGCGCACCGGCTCCATCGTGCTGAACCAGGCGGTGACCCTGGGGGCCTGTGCCATCGCACACGGCAACCTGTCGATCAGCATCAGCTCCACGCCGGTCATCAGCCAGCCCAACGCCCTGTCCACCGGTGGCCAGACCGTGGTCACCGAGAAAAGCAACATCCAGATCAAGCAGGAACCGGGCATGCTGATCCAGGTCCCGGCCGCGCCGCAGCTCTCGGACGTGGTGCGCGCCCTCAACGCGGTGGGTGCGACGCCGCAGGACCTGCTGGCCATCCTGCAGGCCATCAAGGCGGCCGGCGCGCTCAATGCCGAACTGGAGGTGATCTGACATGGGCCCGGGCCGGCTGTCCTCCACCCCCGACGCGCTGGCGGCCGACGCCCGCACGCTCGGTCAGCTCAAGGCCCGCGCCGGCGACCAGGATCCCGGTGCGGTGCAGGAAGCAGCCCGGCAGTTCGAGTCGCTGTTCATGCGGGAACTGCTCAAGAGCATGCGCGAGGCGACCATGAAATCCGGGCTGATGGACAGCCCGGGCACCGACCTGGGCACCGACCTGCTGGACCAGCAGTTCGCGGTCCAGATGTCGGGGCGGCCCGGCGGGCTGTCGGACCTGATCGCGCGCCAGCTCACGCGGCAGATGGGCGGCAGCGAGGCCCCGGCGGGGACCGCTGCCACCCGCCCGGCCGCCAGCCTGCCGGCGCCAGCCCAGACCATCGCCCCCACCGGCAACGCGGCAACACCCCCGCCACCCGCCGGCACGACGCAGAGCCGCTTTGTCCAGCGCCACAGCGAGGCGGCCGAGCGCGTGGCCCGGGACAGCGGCATTCCCGCCAGCTACATGATCGGGCAGGCCGGTCACGAGACCGGCTGGGGTCGCCAGGAAATCCGCCAGAAGGACGGCAGCCCCTCTTTCAACCTGTTCGGCATCAAGGCGGGCGCCGGCTGGACCGGCAAGGTGGCCGAGGTCACCACCACCGAGTACGTGAACGGCGTGCCGCGCAAGACCGTGGCCCGATTCCGGGCCTACGATTCCTACGAGGCCTCCTTCAAGGACTATGCGCGCCTGATCAACGAATCGCCCCGCTATGCCCGGGCGCGCGAGCAGACCGGCTCGGTCACCGCCTTTGCCACGGGGCTGCAGCGCGCCGGCTACGCCACCGACCCCGACTACGCCAGCAAGCTCAGCCGGGCCATCAACGCCACGCTGCGGCTGCAGCGGGCCCAGGCCTGAACCTGCGCCGGGCTGAACCATGAACGGCATCATCAACATCGGCTTGCGCTCGCTGCAGGCCAACCAGTCGGCCCTGCAGGTCATCGGCAACAACATTGCCAATGTCAACACGCCGAACTACTCGCGCCAGTCGGCCGTGCTCAGCAGCGCGGGCACCCAGTTCTCCGGCAGCGGCTTTTACGGCAAGGGCGTCGACGTGGTGGCGGTGCAGCGCCACCACAGCGAGTACCTGACCCAGCAGGCGGCGCTGTCGGCCTCGGTGTCGGCGGGCGATACGCGGCGGCTGGAGCAGCTCAAGCAGCTCGAAGACATCTTCCAGGGCGGGGCGGCCGGTCTGGGGTCGGCCATCAACGACATGATGAACGCCTTCAGCGACGCCGCCAGCGCACCCACCGACCTGGCGGCGCGATCGGTGGTGCTCACGCGCATCGACGAAACCTCGGCCCGCTTTCGCGCCGCCACCAGCCGCATGGACGACCTGCAGCGCGGCGTCATGGCCGAGCTCAACGACGCCACCCGCACGGTGAACCGCCTGGCGGTGCAGAACGGCAAGATCAACACCGACATCGCCCGCGCCGTGGGCACCGGCCAGGAACCCAACGACCTGCTGGACCAGCGCGACCGCATGATCGCCGAACTCAGCGACCTGGTGCAGACCCGCGTGATCGGCGCCAGCGACGGCACGGTGAGCGTCTTCATCGCCGGCAGCCAGCCGCTGGTGCTGGGCGGCCAGATCCACGAATTCGGCCTGGCGCGCGATCTCTACGGCGACCCGGCCAAGATCAAGCTCACCATGGACGTGAACGGGGCCATCACGCCGATCGAGGAGGCCACGCTGGGCGGCGGCAAGATCGCCGGTCTGCTGCGTTTCCAGAACAGCGATCTGGCCGATGCCGGCAACCTGCTGGGCCGGCTGGCCCTGGCCATCGGCACCGTGGTCAACGACCAGCACCACCTGGGCCTGGACCTGGACGGCAACGCCGGCGGCGACCTGATCCAGCTGCCCCCCATACCCGGTGGCCTGCCGGCCTCCGGCAACACCGGCACAGCCAGCCTGCAGGTTGCGGTGCAGACCGCCCCGTCCTCGGGCGCGTCGCTGCTGACCACCTCCAATTACCAGGTGAGCTTCACCGGCGCGACGGCGGGCAACATCATCCGGCTGTCGGACGGTCAGGTCACCGCTTTCACCGGCCTGCCGGCCAGCGTGGACGGGCTGCAGATCAGCCTGGGCGGCGGCACGGCGGCCGCCGGCGACAACTTCCTGCTGACGCCGTTCAGCCAGGCCGCCAAGTCGATCCAGACCGCATTCGCGGCGCCCCGTGCACTGGCGCTTAGCAACCCGATCAGCGCCCTTGCGGCCTCGACCAACACCGGTACGCTGGTGGTCGACGGGCTGACCACACGCTCGCTGCCGGCCCCGGCAGCGGTGACCCTGAGCTTCACCTCGGCAACCACCTATACCCGCTCGGACACCGGGGCCACGGTCTACACCTACGCAGCCGGCCAGGCCATCGAATACGACACCACCCCGCCGGCCACCACCGGCTGGGCGCTGACCCTCAAGGGCAGCCCCAAGGCCGCAGACACCGTGCTGGTGGGCGCCAACGCCGTGGTCCAGCCCAATGCCGACCCCCGGCTCAATGGCGGCAACGCGCGCTCCCTGCTGAATCTGCGGGATGCCACCCTGTTCGACGGCTCGGTGCTGTCCGACGGTTATGCCGGTGTGCTGTCCCAGGTCGGCGTCATGGTGCAAGGCGCCACCACGGCCGCCGACGTCTCCAGCGCCATCGCCGCCAACGTCGAGCAGGACCGCAGCGCCGTCTCGGGCGTCAACCTCGACGAGGAAGCCGCGCGCATGCTGCAGTACCAGCAGGCCTACCAGGCCTCGGCCAAGATGCTGCAGATGGCGCAGGGCATGTTCGACGCCCTGATGCAGAACCTGGTCCGATAAGCCGACCCGCCCCGGAAGCCCGCCATGCGCATGAGCACCGCCAACCTGTACGAGAAATCGCTGCAGAACCTCTACACCCGCCAGAGCGACCTCGCCAGCCAGCAGGAACGGCTGACCTCGGGCAAGCGGATCAACCGCGCCAGCGACGACCCCACCGCCGTGGCCCAGGCCGAGCGCGCCCACACCCGGCTGGGGCGCATAGCCAGCGACCAGCGGGCGCTGGAAGTGCAACGCAACGCCATCTCGCTGGCCGAATCGACGCTGGGCGACGCCGCCGGCGTCATGCAGCGCCTGCGCGAGCTGACGGTGCAGGCCGGTAACGGCTCGCTCAATGCGTCCAACCGCGCCGTGATCACCCAGGAAATGCGCGGTCTGCGCGAACAGTTGCTGGCGCTGGCCAACACCCGCGATGCCAACGCCAATCCGCTGTTCGGGGGCCTGGGCAGCGCGGGCGCGCCCTTCGTCGACACCGGCGCCGGCGTGGTGTTCAACGGCATCGCCGGTCAGGCTGCGGCCGGCGAATTCAGCGTGCCCGGGGTGATGGACGGCCAGGCCGTCTGGATGGACGTGGCCAGCGGCAATGGCAGCTTCACCAGCGCGTTGGGCGGCACCAATACCGGCAGCCTGTGGACCGACACCGGACAGGTCACCAACCCGTCGGCGCTCACCGGCAACCAGTACACCATCACCTTCAACGTCACCGGCAGCACGACCACCTACAACGTGGTCAACACCACCACCGCCACCCCCGTGGCCACCGCCGTGCCCTATGTGGACGGACAGGCCATCCAGTTTGACGGGCTGTCGCTGGTGCCGCATGGCGCACCCGCCAACGGCGATACCGTCCAGGTGAGCCCGAGCGCCACCACCGACGTGTTCTCCGTCATCGACCAGGCCGTGGCCGGCATCGGCCAGGCCTCGGCGCCGCTGCGCAACCAGGCCAGCACCCTGGCGCTGGCCCAGCTCGACAGCGCGCTGGCCCGGTTGCAGGCAGCGCGCAGCCAGGCGGGCCAGTGGATGGGCCGGGCCGACACCATCCAGACGGCGCAGGAGGGTCGCACCGTGCAGCTGGAAGCCGATCGCTCCCGCGCGGAAGACCTCGACATGGTGCAGGGCATCTCCGATTTCACCAAGTTCCAGACCGGCTACCAGGCCGCGCTGCAGTCCTACGCCCAGGTGCAGCAGCTCTCGCTGTTCAACTTCATCAAGGGCTGACCGTGCAGCCGCCCGCCGAACCGCTGCTGAGCTACCAGCTGCTGTGGGGTCCGCAGCGCAGCCCCGTGGCGGTGGCTCTGGTGCTGCAGCCGGCCCCGCTGCCACAGGGCATCGACGGCCTGACCCGCTGGCTGGCGCAACACTGGCCTGCCGAGGCGCCCCTGCCGCTGCTGCTGCCCGTCGACGCATCCGACACGCTGCCCCTGCTGGACGCCACCCGGAACCTGCGCGGCCTGCCGGTGGTGCCCGATGCCGCGCTGCGCGACGCCGCCGTGGTGCGGGCGGTGCACGAAGCACAGCAGGCGGGCCGGCCGCTGGCCTGGCGCGGCGCCCCCGGCGCCCGGCCGCCGCAGGCCCTGGCCCCTTGCTTTGCC
>VERU01000624.1 GCA_018882485.1 Rhodoferax sp.
CCCTCGGTGTTCTCTCGCACGATGCACATGTCGATTTCGCCGGGCTGACGGGGACTGCCATCACGCCGAACCACCGGTGCCACGATGCCCGGCATCAGGCGGGCGGGGCGCAGGTTGACGTACTGGTCGAATTCACGGCGAAACAGCAGCAAGGAGCCCCACAGCGAGACATGGTCAGGGATTTTTTCGGGCCATCCAACCGCACCAAAGTACAGGGCATCGTGGCCACCGATGCGGTCCTTCCAGTCGACCGGAAGCATGGAGCCGTGGCGCTCGAAATAGTCCCAGCTCGAAAAATCGAAATGATCGAACCGAAGATCGATACCGAACCGGTCTGCGGCGGCCTCGACCACGCGCAGACCCTCGGGCATGACCTCCTTGCCGATGCCGTCACCGGCAATCACCGCAATGGTGTGTCGCGTCATGGTGTCTCTCCTTCCAATCGGGGCGCCGAAGCGGGCAGTCCGGTTACCGCCCGGGGGTGCGGGCGACCAGGGCCACACCGACTACCGTCAGCGTGGTACCCAGGACGGTGACCGGACCGATGGTTTCGCCAAACAGCAACCAGGCGATCACCGCCGTGCTGGGCGGCACCAGGTACATCAGGCTGGTGACCGAAGTGGCCACACCTCGCTGGATCAACAGATACAGCAACGAGCTGCCGCCCAAGGTCAGCACCAGAACCGACCAGGCCATGGCTGCCGCCAACTCGGCGTTCCAGTGCATCTCTGCGGGCTCGAGAGCAGCCAGCGGCAGCGTCACCACCAGGGCCGCCATCAACTGGATGACATTGGCCGTTCGCACATCACAGGGCGCCACGTAACGCTTCTGGTAGAGCGTGCCCAGGGTGATGCCCGCCAGGGCTCCGAGCGCGAACAACACATTGAGCAGGTGGGCTTCGCCGCCGTGGCCAAATTTGTTGGAAACCACCAGCGCCAGGCCGGCAAACCCCAGTGTGAGGCCCGTCCATTGCCGGGCCGAGACGCTGCCCCCACGGGCCGAAAGCCAAACGGCCGTGAGCACGGGTTGCAGGCCGACGATCAACGCGGACAGGCCTGACCCCATACCGGCTCGCACGGCGGCCCAGACCCCGCCCAGGTAACAGGCATGCATCAGCACCCCGGTGACCGCAAGATGCTGCCATTGGCGCGTGGATTTCGGCCAAGCCACCCGAGACCACACGATCCAGGGCAGGAAACACAGGATGGACAAGGCAAAACGCACCGCCAGAAACGTCATGGGAGGCGCGTGCGGCATGCCGTAGCGGGCCACAATGAAGCCGGTACTCCAGATCATGACGAACACGGCCGGCATCGCGCGCACCCAGGCGCTGTCAGGGGTTGGGCTCATCGGGCCCGCGCCCGGATCTCGGGCAACGCCGCCTTCAGGTAGTACACCATGGACCAGACG
>VERU01000177.1 GCA_018882485.1 Rhodoferax sp.
CTCACCGATCCGCCCGGCGAATTGATGTAGAACGAGATGTCCTTGTCGGGGTTCTCGCTCTCCAGGAACAGCAACTGCGCCACCACCAGGTTGGCCGTCTGGTCGTTCACCGGTCCCACCAGAAAAATGACCCGTTCCTTGAGCAGGCGGGAATAGATGTCATACGAGCGCTCACCGCGACCGGACTGCTCGATGACCATGGGCACCATGCCCAGGCCCTGGGTATCCAGGGCGCTTGACGAAATGTTCATGTCGACTCCCATGACAACGCGACTGTATCCAATCTTCGGGGGCTCAGCTCTGGCCCATCAACTCGTCGAAAGCGAGCGCCTTGTCGGTCACCTTGACCTGACCCAGCACGAATTCGGTGACGTTGTTCTCGATCACGATGGCTTCGACCTCGGCCATGCGCTGGTTGTCGCCGTAATACCAGCGCAGCACCTCGGCGGGCTTCTCGTAGCTCGCCGCCAGCTCCTCCACATGAGCCTTGAGCTGCTCGGGCCGGGCCTGCAGCTGGTGGGCACGCACCAGTTCGGCCACCACCAGGCCCAGGCGCACACGGCGCTCGGCCTGGGACCGGAACATCTCCTCGGGAATCGGCGCCTTGTCGGCGTCCTTGACACCCCGCTGCTTGAGATCGGCTCGCGCCGACTCGACCAGCCGACCCAGTTCGGCCTGCACCGCGGCGTTTGGCAGGTCCAGCTCCGCCGCAGCCACCAGCGCATCCATCACGGCCTGCTTGTTGCGGGACATCAGGCGGAACTTCACCTCACGCTCCAGATTGCGGCGGATGTCGGCCCGCAGACCGTCCACGGTCGCGTCGGCAATGCCCAGGGAGCGCGCCAGCGCCTCGTTCACTTCCGGCAGGTGGGCGGCCTCGATCTTCTTGACCGTCACCATGAAGTCGGCCGTCTTGCCGGCCACATCCCGGCCGTGGTAGTCGGCCGGAAACGCCAGCTGGAAGGTCTTGCTGTGACCGACCTGCATGCCCGCGGTGGCCGCCTCGAACTCCTTGAGCATCTGGCCGTCACCCAGAATGAACTGGAAGTCGTCGGCCTTGCCGCCGGCAAAGGCCTCGCCATCGATCTTGCCTTCAAAGTCCACCGTGACGCGGTCCCCCTCCTGGGCGGCTGCATCCTGCGCCCGCTGGGCGAAGCTGCGACGCTGCTTGCGCAGAATCTCGAGCGTGCGGTCGATCGCCGCCTCGTCCACCTCGGTGCTCACCCGCTCCACCGAGGCAGCGGTCAAGTCGCCGATGCGCACCTCGGGGTAGACCTCGAACACCGCGTCAAAAGCCAGCTCCCCCTCCGGGGCGCCCTCTTTCTCGGTGATACGGGGCTGACCCGCCACACGCAGTTTGGCCTCGTTGGCGGCTTCCGAGAACGCCTGCCCCACCTTGTCGTTCATCACCTCGTAGTGCACCGAGTAGCCATAGCGCTGAGCCACCACGTTCATCGGCACCTTGCCGGGCCGGAAACCATCCATCTTCACGGTGCGCGCCAGTTTCCTGAGCCGCGCCTGCACCTCGTTCTGAATCGTGCCCAAGGGCAGCGTCAGGGTGATCCTGCGCTCGAGTTTTTCCAGGGTTTCCACGGTCACAGCCATCGTTCTGCTCCTATCTTCGATTGCAATCTGGTGCGCGGGGGGGGACTCGAACCCCCACACCACTGCTGGCGTCAGGACCTAAACCTGGTGCGTCTACCAATTTCGCCACCCGCGCAAACAACAAGGGGGCGGTCGCGGGACCGCCCCCGGTGTATCGGTCAATCGGCAATTTTAACCCGCTGCAGCGGGCTCGCGCCGCACACGGAACCAGGCCGCATACATCGCCGGCAGGGCCAGCAGCGTCAGCAGGGTGGCCACGATGAGCCCTCCCATGATGGCCACCGCCATCGGCCCCCAGAACACCGAGCGCGCCAGGGGGATCATGGCCATGACGGCGGCGGCCGCCGTCAGCACGATGGGGCGCAGCCGGCGCACCGCCGATTCGACGATCGCCTCCCAGGCCGGCACGCCGGCCGCCCGATCCTGCTCGATCTGGTCGATCAGGATCACCGAATTGCGCTGGATCATGCCCATGAGCGCAATCACGCCCAGCAAGGCCACGAAGCCGAAAGGCCGGCCCGAGATCAGCAGGGCCGATGCCACGCCAAACAGCCCCAGCGGACCCGTCACGAACACCAGCAGCGCGCGGCTGAAACTGTGCAGCTGCAGCATCAGCAGCGTGAAGGTGATGAACAGCATCACCGGCACGCCCGCCACGATGGATTGCGACCCCTTGCTGCTCTCCTCCACCGCACCGGCCACCTCGATGCGCGTCTCGCCCGCCCCCCGAGCCTGCCAGCCGGCTTCCAGCTGGCGCAGCACCGGCAGCAGCTGCGCCGTGACCGTGGCCCCCTGCAAGCCCTCCACGATGTCGCACTGCACCGTGATGGCGTAATCCCGCCCCTCGCGCCATAGCACCCCGGGCTCCCAGGCAAAGACCGGGCGGGCGATCTGGGTGAGCGGAATCGAGCGCCCACTGGCCGTCGGCAGGTAGGCGTTGCCGATGTCGGTGATGGCATCGCGCTCGCTCAGCGGCTGGCGCAGCACGATGTCGATGAGCTTGTCCCCCTCGCGGAACTGCCCGATGGTGCTGCCCGACAGCATGACCCGGGCAGCCTGAGCGATCGACTGGCTGCTCACCCCGAGGGCGCGCGCCTTCGCCTGGTCCACCTCCAGACGCAGGGACTTGACCGATTCGTTCCAGTTGTCGTTCACGCCCCGGGTGTTGGCATTGGCCCGCATCAGGGCCTTCACCTCGTCGGCGCGGGCGCGCAGCGCGGCCGGGTCGCCCCCCACCACCCGGAACTGCACCGGATAGGGCACCGGTGGTCCGTTGGGCAGGATCTTGACCCGTGCCCGCAACTCGGGAAACTCCTCGGCCAGCACCACCGGCAAGCGCAGGCGCAACGATTCCCGCTGCCCCAGGTCCTGCGGCACGATGATGAACTGCGACACATTGCTCTGCGGGAAGATGTTGTCCAGCGGCAGGTAGAAGCGGGGCACCCCGGAGCCGATCCAGCTGCTCACGGTGCGCACGCCGGGCTCCCGCATCAGGCGCGCCTCCAGCCGCCGGGCCACCGACTCGTTGACCGCCATGGAAGCCCCTTCGGGCAGCCAGGCGTCCAGCAACACCTCGGTGCGCACCGAATCCGGAAAGAACTGCTGCTGCACCCGACCCATGCCCACGATGCCCAGCCCGAAGGTCAGCAGCATCAGTGCGATGGTGATCCAGCGGTGCGCCACGCACCAGTTCACCGCGCGGCGAAAGCGGTTGTAGAACGCGGTGTCGTACAGCTCATGCGGCTGGCCGTCGGCCTGCGGCTTCACCCGCAGCAGCAGGGTGCCCAGGTAGGGCACGAAATAGACCGACACCAGCCAGCTCAGCACCAGGGCCAGCACGGTCACGCCAAAGATGGCGAAGGTGTACTCACCCGTGGATGAGCGCGCAATACCGATGGGCAGGAAGCCCACCGCCGTGATCAGCGTCCCCGTCAGCATGGGCATGGCCGTGACTTCGTAGGCGAAGGTGGCGGCGCGCACCTTGTCGTAGCCCTCCTCCAGCTTGCGCACCATCATCTCCACGGCGATGATGGCGTCATCCACCAGCAGCCCCAGCGCAATGATGAGCGAACCCAGAGAGATCTTGTGCAGGCCGATGCCCCAGTAGTACATGCCCAGGAAGGTCAGCGACAGCACCAGCGGGATCGTGATCGCCACCACCAGACCAGGCCGTACATCCAGGTGGTAGCGACGCCACCAGGGACGCCGGCCGGCGCTGCGGTGCAGGCCCAGGCTGAGAAAGCTCACCGCCAGCACCACCGCAATGGCCTCCACCAGCACACCGATGAACTCGTTCACCGAGGTCGAGACCGCGCGCGGCTGGTCCTGCACATTCACCAGTTCCACCCCGGCGGGCAGACTGGCCTCGATGCGATCGGTGGCCACCTTGAGCGCCTTGCCCAGCGCGATGATGTCACCGCCCCGCGTCATGGACACGCCCAGCGCAATCACCTGCCGGCCCTGGTGCCGCACCTTCACGGCGGGCGGGTCGATGGTGCCGCGCCGGATGTCGGCCAGGTCCCCCAGCCGCAGCTGCTGGCCCGAACTGCCCCGGATCGGCATGGCCGCCAGCTGCTCCACCGTGCCGAACTGCCCGCCCACGCGCACCTGCAGCACATCCAGCGGCGTCTGGATGGTGCCCGACCCCTCCACCGCGTTCTGCTGCCCCAGCTGGGCCAGCACCTGGTTCATGTCCAGACCCAGCTGGGCCAGCCGCTTCTGCGAGATTTCGACGTACAGCTTTTCGTCCTGCACCCCAAACAGCTCGATCTTGTTGACATCGGGCACGCGCAGCAGCTGCTGGCGCACCTCCTCGGCAAAAGCCTTGCTTTCGGCCAGGGAGAACCCGTCGGTCTGCAAGGCATAAATCACACCGTAGACATCGCCGAAATCGTCGTTGAAGAACGGGCCCAGCACCCCCGAAGGCAGGGTGCCCCGCATGTCGCCCACCTTCTTGCGCACCGTGTACCAGAGTCCGCTGACCTCGGACGGGCGGGTGGAATCCTTGACCTGGAACAGCACCGTCGTCTCGCCCGGCTTGGAAAAGCTGCGGATCCTGTCGGCATAGGGCACTTCCTGCAGCGCCCGCTCGATCTTGTCGGTCACCTGTTCGGCCATCTGCTGCGCCGTGGCGCCGGGCCAGATCGCGCGCACCACCATGATGCGGAAGGTGAAGGGCGGATCTTCGTCCTGCCCCAGCTGGAAATAGGCGGCCAGCCCCAGCAGCATCAGCACCACCATCAGGTAGCGCGTCAGCGGCCGGTGGTCCAGGGCCCAACGGGACAGATTGAAACCGCTTGCGGCCATGCGATCGCTCATGGCCGGCTCACCGCGAGGCCGCAGCCGACGCCGCCAAGGCCGGCCCTGCGGCACCGCCTGCTATCGATACCATAGCTGAAGATCCAGTACTGGCGCCGCCTGCAGGGCTATCCGGCTTGTAAGGTCGGACCTTCTGCCCGGGCGAGAGCACATGCACACCCGCCGTCACCACCTGCTCGCCCGCAGCCAGTCCGGCGCCGATCACCACCTCGTTGCCATCCGCCGTGGCCACCTGCACCGGCCGCAGGCGCACCGTGGCACTGGCGGGCTCGAACACCCACACCGCGCTGCCCCCCCCTTCCTGGCGCAGTGCGCTGGTGGGCAGCTTGATCAGGGTAGCCGGATCGTCGGCAACACCCCCCGAAGTCCACTGCACCGTGACCGTGCTGCCCAGGGCCGGCTCCGCCCGCCCGGTGTTGGCGCCCGGGGCAGCACCCGCCTTGGGCCTTGCGGCAGCGCCCAGGGCGGCGCGGACCGCAAAAGTCCGGGTCACGGGATCGGCGCTGGCGGCCACCTCGCGCACGCGGGCCGCCATGCCCGGCCCGCCCGACCAGGGCCGCACCTGCACCTCGCGCCCGGCGCGCCAGCCGGCCACCCGGTCCTCCGGCACGGCAAAGACCACGTCCCGGGGCCCGTCCAGCGCCAGCCGCAGCACCGGTGTACCCGCCGCCACCACCTGACCGGCTTCCACCTCCACCGAAAGCACTACCCCCGCGGCGTCCGCCAGCAGCCGGGTGTACGCCGCCTGATTGCCCTGCGCCGCCAGCTGCGCCTGCGCCTGCTCCAGTTGCGCCTGCGCCGCCTTGTAGGCCGTGTCGCGCCGCTCCAGTTCGGCGGCGCTGATGAAGTTCTGATCCCGCAATTCGCGGAATCGCTTCAGGTCGGCCGCTGCCAGGTCGCGGTTGGTCTGGGCTGCGGCCACCTGGGCGCGGGCTGCGTCCTGCTGCAGCCGCACATCCTGCGGGTCCAGTTCGGCCAGCAGATCGCCGGCGCGCACCCGCTGACCGACCTCGACCGCC
>VERU01000178.1 GCA_018882485.1 Rhodoferax sp.
CGCTGCAGCTCTTCGTAATAGCTCCAGCCAGGCAGCGTCAACCTGAGGCCAATTACAGCGAAGCCACCGCCTAAAAAATCAACGAATTGGCCCTCGATGTAGCCTGACTGTTGTGCGTGCCCCAGCAACACTCGCACCGACGCCATGTCTCTCGCGCCCACAGCGGATAGAACGTGCTCATTGACCTCGACCGTCGCACCCACGGTCGGCAAGGAGTCACCAATCCACGCGATCAAGTTTTCAAGCTGCCCCTGCGGCCTGGGAAGTTCGGTATTGGTGATGATGTTTCCCAGCAGCTCACTGTCCACCATCACCCACTGCTCACGCTTGGTCATCCGATATAGCGCATAGCTCAACTTATCCCCAGCATCGGGACGCTGATTCAAGCGCCAACCCAGGGTATCGAAGGCGGTACGCGATATCGAATAGCAGCCGCAACGGGGACATTCAAAAAACATCCTTTCACCACGGTCTTCGCGGTCTTTCACCAGATCGTGTTTACAAATGGGGCATGCATCGGCCATATTTCTTTCCTCAACGGTGATCGCCAAAAGCCTTCGCCAACGTCGCCTGCCGCAGCGCCTGCGCGCGTTTGAGGTTGGCGTCAACCTCGGCGTCGACTTCGCGGATGATGGACAGGTGGCGGTCGACTTCGGCGACGATTCGGGTTTGCTCGGCAAGTGGTGGGGTTGGAATTGCCACAGCCTCCAAGACTTCCAAATTGATGTTCTTTTGGGCGGTGGCTGACGCAAAACGGTCCAGCCGATCACGCGCCGTGCGGATGAAGCACTCCACATATTCAACCGTAGGTGAACCCTGTTGCGGAATGAAGCCAACCACGCTGTCCGGAAAGCACGCTTGCAATTTCAGAATGCCGGTTTCAGCGATGTTTGCGGCAATGGTTATGCAGAGCGTGCCTTTCGGCCACAGTCGGCTTTGGGCAAGTCCTAGTTCACTGTAGGTCTGTGTGAACTCGGTAATCGAACCATCCGACCGACGAACATCGCCCGTCTGAATGAAGGGATACGGCCCGCCATACAAGGCCCGGTCATCGCGGGGGCGGTGCTTTGACTTGCCACGGTTGAGCTCGCCGAGCTGCGGCATCGTGGCCCATGTCCAGCCCTCTGGCAAGTCCGGCAGTTCGTCCGTCACCGGAGCCACTGACTCCTTGTATTTCCCTTTGCCTGCCCACCTCGCTCGCCGCGCCTCAAGAATCCGCTGCAAAAGCTGTTCGCCGGTTTCGTAGGTACGGCCTTCGCGGCGGGCTAGGCTGGCTTCGGTTTCCACGAGGCGGCCTTCGACGGCGGCTTTGAGGACGGAGGCTTTGTAGCGTTTGAGGTTGGCTTTGACGCGATGGAGGTTAGTGACGGCTTCGTCGAGGCGGGAGAACTGCTTTTCGAGTTCGGCGACGATTTCGCGCTGTTTCCCTAATGGCGGCACATTGATCGTGTACTCCCGAATATCTTTGGGGCGCACAGCCGGATACAGCGCGCCTTGGACCACTTCACACATGGCTTTCACGAAACGGGAGGACTGCACCGCGTAGTAAAGCCAATGCGGCTCCACATCATCGTTTGCCCGCAGAACATGAAAACCGGTCGAACCAATCGCACCGTCCAAGTCGGGCGGAACAATCGCCACGGCGTTTAAATTTGGCCGCGTCATGGAAACAAGCACATCACCCTTTTTCAAACGCTGACGGGCTCGGCTTGGTGCTACGTCAGGCGCTAGACGCTTGGGTTCAACAATTCGCTTTGATTGATTGTCGATACTGCTGATATCGACATAAACAAACTCAGTGCCACCACTCGGTCCAGCCTGTTCGACTTTCGGCGCGGTCAAATCTCCAAACGTACTCACGCCGCCAACTCCCGATTCAGTTCCTCAATCACCCGGGGCAGTTCCGCGCCAAAGAGCTGGTGCACCTTGCCCAGGCCGCCTTGGGCGTTGAAGGGGGCGTATTCAAAATCGTCGATCTCCAGCCCCAGGTTGGCGGCGATGTGGTCGCGGATCATTTCCAGCCAGTGTTGCTGCTCGGGGGTGAAGGCCTTGCCGCCGGCCTGCTGGTGCTGGGCCAGCCAGGCCCGGTAGTTGGCCTGAACGCGCTCGGGGTAGGGCACCAGTTCGTTGGTCTGCTGCATGGCAAAGCGCACCAGGCTGACCAGATCGGTCAGCAGGCGGCGCTGGGTGGCGCCCTTCACCTGGTCTTTGCGCAGCGTGGCGTAGGCCTGCCACAGGGCGCCTTCGTCAATGTTGAGCGGCGGCGCGCGCAAGGCATCGGCCAGGGCTTTTACGTCTTCAAACTTCAGCGGCGCGCGCGTGGGGCGGCTGTACAAGATTTGCAGGGCGGTGATTTCGTCTTTGTGCTGGGTAATGAAGGACTCAAAGCTTTGCACCAGGGCTCCCGCGTGTCCTTCGCTGTTGCTGCCGGCGCTAAAGCCGGCGTGCAGCAGCGTGTCTTGCGTCACGGTGTCGATGACCAGGTCCGCCTTCTGCTTCATTTTTAATAGCTGCTCACGCAGAGCTGGCGCGGCAAAGGGCCGGGTTGCGTCCCTAAGCCGTTGCTCTGCCTCGTGCGGGGGCATGTCTTGGATGGCGTCGATGTTGAGCGCCTCCACGATGCCACAGGCCAGGTCGCGCAGGGTGTGGCCGCCGGATAGTTCCATCACCTTGGCGCGGTCGGCCTCGCTAGCGTCGCGGTCCAGCCGGGCCAATCTGGCGGCGATGCTGCTCAGCACGTCGTCTTCCACATTACCCAGGCTCACGGCTTGCAGCAGTTTGTCCAGCGGCACGCTCTTTTTGGCGTCCATGGGGCGGCTGTCGGTCTTGTCGCGCTCGCACACGCCCACGCAGTCAACGATGACGAAGTGGTCTTTGTGGATGTGTTCACCGGGGTTGACGCCGCGCAGGTCGTCGTCCTTGCAGACGCGCACGCCCCGGCCTTTCATCTGCTCGAAGAAGCTGCGGCTTTTGACCGAGCGCATGAAGACGACGATTTCCACCGGCTTGATGTCGGTGCCGGTGGCGATCATGTCCACCGTCACGGCCACGCGCGGGTAGTAGGTCTGGCGAAAGTCCTTGATGAGCTGCTCGGGGCTGGTGCCGCCGCCTTGGGCGCTGCGGTAGGTGATCTTCTGCGCGAATTCGTTGCCCCGGCCAAACTCTTCGCGCAGGATTTCCACGATTTTTTCGGCGTGGTTGTCATCCTTGGCAAAGATCAGGGTCTTGGGCAGCTCGGTGCGGTTAGGGAACAGGTCTGCCCGCCAGTTGTCGCGCAGGGTGCGCACCACGGTGCGGATCTGGTCGGGCGTCTGCACGGCGCGGTCAAGTTCTTCGGGCTGGTATTCAAAGTCATCGTCCAGCTGCCAGGCGGTCTTGCGGCGGGTGGCTTTGTCCTGCGTTTCGAGCCAGTAGCCTTTTTCCACTCGTGAGCCCTGCTCGCCCACCTCGGTTTTGATGCGGTAGACGTCGTAGTTGACGTTCACGCCGTCGGCCACGGCCTGGGCGTGGCCGTATTCCATCACCAGGTTTTGGTTGAAGAAGCCAAAGGTCTGCTTGTTGGGCGTGGCGGTCAGGCCGATGAGGTACGCGTCAAAGTATTCCAGCACCTGGCGCCACAGGTTGTAGATGCTGCGGTGGGCCTCATCGGTGACCACAATGTCAAAGCTCTCGATGGGGATGGCCGGGTTGTAGCCAATGGGTTCGGGGTCTTTGAACAGGGCTTCGGCCCCTTCGGTGCTTTCTTCGTCGGCGTCCTGGGCCAGCTCACGCCCCTTGAGCAGGCTGAACATGCGCTGGATAGTGCAAATCACCACGCGGGCGGATGTGTCGAGCTGGTTGCTTTGCAGGTGTTGGACGATGTATTCCTCGCCAAACTTGTAGTTGTTGTAGGGGCTGGCGTAGGCGTCAAACTCCTTCTTGGTCTGGCGGGCGAGGTTGCCACGGTCCACCAGAAACAGCACGCGGCGGGCACCGCCAAACTTGATGAGGCGGTAGATAAACCCAATGCTGGTGAAGGTTTTGCCGCTGCCGGTGGCCATCTGGATCAGGGCCCGGGGCTTGTTGGCGGCAAGGGATTTTTCGAGGTTGGTGATGGCGCTGATTTGGGCGGGCCACAGCTGGTAATGGGCGCCGCCGCTGCCCCACTCAGTGACCAGCTTGGGCATAAGCTGCATGCGGGCGAGGAATGTGCCGCTGGCCTCGTGCGCGGTGTTGGGCACGGCGTTGCCAGGCATGTAGGCCAGCCACTGCACCAGCAACTCGGGGCGGAAGAAGGCAAAAACGCCTCTGGCGCGCGGCTCGGGATCAAGGCCGTTGGTGAAGTGGGTCTCGACGCCGGTGGACTCCCACAGAAAAGGCAGCGGGCGCGCCCACGCCGGCAGGCTGCCGGGCAAGCCCTGGGCGTAGCGGCCGCTTTGCAGTTCCACGCCGGTCAGGGTCGCTCCGTGTTTCTTGGCCTCGATCACGCCGCAGGCCTTGCCGTTGACGTACAGCAGGTAGTCGGCAGTGCCAAAGCCAGGGTTGAGGGGAAATTCTCGGATGGCCACACCCACGGCGGCGTGGAGGTTGGCATCCGCCACGCCGCAGACATGCCAACCCGCTGCACCCAGCAGCGCATCGATGCCGACCCTGGCTTTTTGCTCTGGCGTCATGGAACTCCCGGTGCGAAACAGACCCAGGCACTCACCTGGGCTGCGAGATCGGGATCGTAACCTTTCAGGCCAGCGCCAGAGCCGCCTACTCCACCGTCACACTCTTCGCCAGATTCCGGGGTTTGTCCACATCGGTGCCGCGCGCGCAGGCGGTGTGGTAGGCCAGCAGCTGCAGGGGAACCACGTGCAGCAGGGGGGAGAGCGCGCCGTAGTGTTCGGGCAGGCGGATCACGTGCAGGCCGTCGGCGCTTTCGATGTGGCTGTCGGCATCGGCCAGCACATACAGCACGCCGCCCCGGGCGCGCACCTCGTGCATGTTGCTCTTGAGCTTTTCCAGCAGGGCGTCGTTGGGGGCCACCACCACCACGGGCATGGCGGCGGTCACCAGGGCCAGCGGGCCGTGCTTGAGCTCGCCGGCGGGGTAGGCCTCGGCGTGGATGTAGCTGATTTCCTTGAGCTTGAGCGCGCCTTCCAGGGCGATGGGGTAGTGCAGCCCGCGGCCCAGAAAGAGGGCGTGGTCCTTGGCGGCAAACTCGTCGGCCCAGGCCATGACCTGCGGCTCCAGCGCCAGCACGGCCTGCAGCGCCAGCGGCAGGTGGCGCATGGCCTTGAGGTGGCGGGCCTCGGCGGCCTCGTCCAGCCGCCCGCGCGACTGGGCCAGCGCCAGCGTCAGCAAGAAGAGCCCGGCCAGCTGCGCGGTGAAGGCCTTGGTGCTGGCCACCCCGATCTCGACCCCGGCGCGGGTGATGTAGGCCAGCTCGCATTCGCGCACCATGGCGCTGGTGGCCACGTTGCACACCGTCAGGGTGTGGGTCATGCCCAGGCCCTGGGCGTGGCGCAGCGCGGCCAGGGTGTCGGCCGTCTCGCCGGACTGGCTGATGGTGACGACCAGGGTGCGGGGGTTGGGCACCGAGGTGCGGTAGCGGTACTCGCTGGCCACTTCCACCTGCGTCGGGATGCCGGCCAGATCCTCCAGCCAGTAGCGGGCCACGCAGCCGCTGTAATAGCTGGTGCCGCAGGCCAGGATCAGCACCGAATCGATGCCCTTGAACACCCGCGCCGCGCTGGCCTTGCCGTCGAACAGCTCGGGCATGATGGATTCCACGCCCTCCAGCGTGTCGCCCAGCGCCCGGGGCTGCTCGAAGATTTCCTTCTGCATGTAGTGGCGGTAGGGGCCGAGCTCGGCGGCGCCGCTGTGGGCCTGCACGGTGCGCACGGGGCGCTGCGGCGCCGGCAGGGGCAGGCCGCTGCGGTCGGTCAGCCAGTAGCGGCCCAGCTGCAGGT
>VERU01000179.1 GCA_018882485.1 Rhodoferax sp.
ATGTAGTTCAGGTGCATCGGGTTGGTGCCCCAGGTGCCGCAAATCATGCCGTCCACATCACCTTTGTGCAGCAACATCGCTCCAATGAGGGAGAGGCGCCGACGCATTTCGATTTTGGCCATTTGCTGGGTGATGCCCTTGCGCTCGGTCATGCGGTGGTAGGTCTGCCAAAAATCTCGGTAGCGGTGGTCGTCTTCCACGTTGACGACGTCGTAATCGAGTTCCTCCCTGAGCCGCAAACCGAACTTTTCAATGCGCTCGGCGATCACGGCAGGTCGGCCAATCAGGGTGGGGCGCGCAATGCCTTCGTCCACCACAATCTGGGCGGCGCGCAGCACGCGCTCTTCTTCACCTTCGCTGTAGGCAATGCGTTTTTTCAGTGCACGCTTGGCCGCCGTGAAAATCGGCTTCATCATCGTGCCCGATGCGTACACAAAGCCCTGCAAGCTCTCGCGATAGGCGTCCATGTCCTTGATCGGTCTCAAGGCCACACCACTGTCTGCCGCCGCTTGGGCGACTGCAGGCGCAATTTTGATCATCAAGCGGGGGTCAAACGGCTTGGGAATCAAATACTCAGGCCCAAATGCCAGAGGCTCTCCGGCATAGGCCGCAGCCACGACCTCGCTTTGCTCGGCTTGGGCCAATTCGGCGATGGCATGCACCGCGGCGATTTCCATCTCCAGCGTGATGGTGGTCGCGCCACTGTCGAGTGCACCGCGGAAGATGTAGGGGAAGCACAGGACGTTGTTGACCTGATTGGGGTAGTCGGTGCGGCCCGTGGCCATGATGGCGTCGTCGCGCACGGCCTTGACGTCTTCGGGGTTGATTTCGGGGTTGGGGTTGGCCAAAGCAAAGATCAAGGGCTTGGATGCCATTGTCTTGACCATGTCTTGCTTGAGCACGCCACCTGCCGACAGCCCCAGGAACACGTCGGCGCCTTCAATGACCTGGGACAAGGTGCGCAGGTCGGTTTTTTGCACAAACTGAATTTTGTCCTCGTCCATCAGCTCGGTGCGGCCTTCATAGACCACACCGGCCAAGTCGGTGACCCAAATGTTCTCGCGCGGAATGCCCAACTTGACCAAAAGGCCCAGGCAGGCCAGGGCGGCTGCGCCCGCACCCGAGGTCACGAGTTTGATTTTTTGGGGGTCTTTGCCCACAACCTTCAGTCCGTTCAAGATGGCCGCGCCCACCACAATGGCCGTGCCGTGCTGGTCGTCATGGAACACCGGGATGTTCATGCGTTCGCGCAGCTTGCGCTCGATGTAGAAGCACTCCGGCGCCTTGATGTCCTCCAGGTTGATGCCGCCCAGCGTGGGTTCCATCGCGGCGATGATGTCCACCAGCCGGTCCGGATCGCGTTCGGCCAGTTCGATGTCGAACACATCGATGCCGGCAAACTTCTTGAACAGGCATCCCTTGCCTTCCATCACCGGCTTGGCCGCCAGCGGACCGATGTCCCCCAGGCCCAGCACCGCCGTGCCATTGGTCACCACGCCCACCAGATTGCCGCGCGAGGTGTAGTCGGCCGCCAGGGCGGGGTCGGCCTCGATGTCCAGGCAGGGGTAGGCCACACCGGGGGAATAGGCCAGCGACAGGTCCCGCTGGTTGGACAGCGGCTTGGTCGGCGTGACGGAAATCTTGCCCCGTGTCGGGGTGCGGTGGTACTCGCGGGCGGCGTCGCGCAGCGCGTGTTCGGCGGGAGAGAGTGTCTTGGACATGGCAGCCTCGGGTGGACAGTGGACGGGGCGACCGCGTTGTCGCCAAAGGGACCGCGTCGCGGGGCCGCGATTATCTGACGCGAACCTGACACGGTGCGCCGGAACCTGCCGGCCGCCTCAGGCCAGCAGATCGGCCAGGCTGCGTGCGATCACCTGGGTGGCGCGGCGCAGGTCCTGCAGCTCCAGGCGTTCGTCGGCCCGCTTGGCGTGGGACTCCAGCACGGTGCGTGGTCCGGCGCCGTAGATCACGCCCGGGATGCCGGCTTCGCAGAACAGGCGCACGTCGGTATAGAGCGGGGTGCCCAGGGCCGGGATGGGTTCGCCGAAAACCGCTTCGCCGTGCTTCTGCAGGGCCGCGACCAGCGGACGGTTGCCGGGCAGGGGCTGCATGGCCCGTGCCAGCAGCAGCCGCCGGACGTCGACCCGAACACCGGGCAGGGCCGCGGCGGCTTCCTCGATCACCTGGCGCAGCCGCGCCTCGACCTCGGCCGGGTTTTCCTCGGGGATCATGCGGCGATCGAGTTTGAAGCTCACGCGGCCGGGGACCACATTGGTGTTGGTGCCGCCCTCGATCCGTCCCACGTTCAGATAAGGATGGCGGATGCCGGCCACCCGGGACTGCACCTGCCGGTACAGCGCGTTCTGTGCGTACAGGGCGTTCAGAATGGCGACCGCCGCCTGCAGCGCGTCCACGCCGCTGTCCGGAATGGCCGCATGCGCCATCTTGCCGTGCACCGTGACCTCCATCTGCAGGCAGCCGTTGTGCGCGGTGATCACCTGGTAACTGAAGCCGGCCGCGATCATCAGGTCCGGCTTGATGACGCCGTGGCGCAGCAGCCAGCCCGGCCCCAGTTCGCCGCCGAATTCCTCGTCGTACGTGAACAGCAGCTCGACGCTGCCCCGAGCGGGACGGGCCACCGCCTCCAGCGCGCGCAGGGCAAAGGTGTAGCTGGCGAAGTCGCTCTTGCTGACGGCAGCGGCGCGGCCGTAGATGCGGCCATCGACCACTTCGCCGCCGTAGGGGTCATGGGTCCAGCCTTCGCCCGGCGGCACCACGTCGCCATGCGCGTTCAGCAGCACGGTCGGACCTTCGCCGAAGCGCCGCCGCACCACCAGGTTGGTCACGCTCTGCATGCCCATGGCCTGCACCTCTTCGGCGGGAACCGCATGTCGCTCGGCGGTGTAGCCGAAACCCTGCAGCAGTTCGGCCGTGCGCTCGGCGTGAGGCGCGTTGTCGCCCGGCGGGGTGTCGGTCGGCACCCGGATCAGCGCCTGCAAAAAGGCCACTTCCTCCTCAAAGTGGGCGTCGATCCAGTGGTCCAGGGCGTGGTAATCGGTCATGGTGCGGTCAGGGGTGAGGTCGTTCAGCCCGGGGTGGGCGCAGCCGGTTCGCCCGCCGTCTCGGCGGCGAGATCCAGCAGCAGCACCTGCAGGGCGTCGACGGCCAGCTGCATGTCGCTGCTGGTGGTGGATTCCAGGGGATTGTGGCTGATGCCGGCATGTTCGCCGCGCACGAACAGCATGGCCTGCGGCATGATGGTGTGCAGCGTCATGGCATCGTGGCCGGCGCCGCTGGGCATGCGGTGCACCGGCAGACCCAGCCGATGCACGGCGCGCTCCCAGCGCGCCTGCCAGGCCGGGTGGCTCGGAGCGGCGCTGGCGCGCAGGGTTTCCTCGATCTCGAAGCGGACCTGGCGACGCTCGGCAATGCGGGCCAGCTCGCCCAGCACATCGGCGGCCAGCGCGTCGCGCTGCCCGTCGGTGGGGGCCCGCAGGTCCAGCGTCAGCCGGCAGCGACCCGGCACCACATTGATGGATCCGTCGGGCACCTGCAACTGGCCCACCGTGGCCACCGAATCTCCGTCCTGCCGGGCCCGGCCTTCGGCATAGAGCAGCAGTTCGGCGGCGGCGGCGGCCGCATCGGCCCGGCGGTCCATCGGCGTGGTGCCGGCGTGGCAGGCCACGCCCTGGATCTCCACCTGGTAGCGCAGGCTGCCGTTGATGGAGGTCACCACACCCAGTGGCAGGTTCAACTCGTTCAGCACCGGACCCTGCTCGATGTGCACCTCGACAAAGCCCAGGTACCGGGCCGGATCGCGGGCCAGCCCCGGGATGCCCGCGGGGTCCAGGCCGGCATCGGCCATGGCCTGGCGCAGGGTCACGCCCTGGGCGTCCTGCTGCGCCAGCCACTCGGGGTCGTAGCGGCCGGTCAGGGCCCGCGAGGCCAGAAAGGTCGCCTTGAAGCGCTGCCCTTCCTCTTCGGCAAAGGCCACGATTTCCAGCGCGTACGGCAGGCGCCGTCCCTGGGCGTGTAGGTTCTGCACGCAGGCCAGCGGCACGAAGATGCCCAGCCGGCCGTCGTAGCGGCCGCCATTGCGCACGGTGTCGTAGTGCGAGCCGGTCAGGAGGGCCGGCATCCCCGCCCGGCTGCCGTGGTAGCGCCCCACCACGTTGCCCACCGCGTCCAGCACCACTTCGTCGCATCCGGCCTCGCGCATGCGCTGCTGCAGTTCGGCCGCGCAGGCCCGATGCGCCTCGGTCAGGTAGGTCACGGTCAGCTGGCCGCGCTCGCGGAAGCCCGGCTCGCTGTGGCGCGCCAGCGACTCGTGCCTGTCCCACACCTCGTGGCCCTGCTGCGGCGTGTAGCCGAACTTGTCGTGCAGCCGGATTTCCGCAATGCGGTGGATGTTGCGCAGACACTCGGATTTTTCGAAGGCCGGGTGGTGGTGCAGCCGACGCTCGAAGGCGGCGATGATCTGCTGGCGGGTCAGGCCGGTGCCGCGCGGGCCCCGCACGGCGAGGATGAACGGAAATCCGAATTTGTCCTTGTAGGCCTGGTTGAGGGCTTGCAGCCGGTCGAACTCCTCGGGGCTGCAATCGGTCAACCCGGCCCGGGACTGTTCGTTCGAGGACTCCGGGGTCAGGGTCCGCCGGACCATGGCTTTGCCGGCCAGTTCCGGATGGGCCCGGATCAGGGCCAGCTGCGCTTCGGGCGGCGCCTGCGTGACCTGCTGCACCAGCGCATGCTGCAACTGCTGCATCGAGGCAAAGGGCCGCCCGGCCAGCGCCCTTTCGGCGATCCAGGGGCTGTGTTCGTACAGGCCGTCCAGCAGCGCGAGCGCTTCGCGGGCCGTCGCGGCGTTGAGCTGCGCCAGGGTCAGGGCCATGATCTGCCGGGTCTCAGGCCGCAAACGGGTGGGTGGCGCGCCAGTGCCGGGCAATGTCCAGCCGGCGGCAGACCCACACCCGGTCGAAGCGCTCGATGTGGTCCAGGAAACGCTGCAGGGCGGTGATGCGACCCGGGCGACCCAGCAGGCGGCAGTGCATGCCCACACTCATCATCGCGGGTCGGTCTTCACCCTCAGCGTACAGGGTGTCGAAGGTGTCCTTGAGGTACTGGAAAAAGGGATCGGCATGCGAATACCCCTGGGGCAGGGCAAAGCGCATGTCGTTGCAGTCCAGTGTGTAGGGCACGATCAGTTGCGGCACCACGGCGCCATCGGTGCGCCGCACGGTCATCCAGAACGGCAGGTCGTCGCCATAGTAGTCGCTGTCGTACTCGAAGCCCCCGTAGTCGGCCACCAGCCGGCGGGTGTTGGGGCTGTCGCGCCCGGTGTACCAGCCCAGCGCCCGCTCTCCGGTGAGCCGCTCGATGATGGCCATGCCACGGGCCATGTGCTCCCGCTCGGTGGCTTCGTCCAGGTTCTGGTAGTGGATCCAGCGCCAGCCGTGGCAGGCGATTTCGTGTCCCAGCGCCTTGAACGCCTGCGTCAGCTCGGGATGTCGCTCCAGCGCCATGCCCACCCCGAAGACCGTCAGCGGCAACTGCCGGCGTTCGAACTCCCGCAGGATGCGCCAGACCCCCACCCGTGAGCCGTATTCGTAAATGCCTTCCATGCTGAGGTGGCGGTCCGGGTAGCTGGCGGGGTTGAACATTTCCGACAGGAACTGCTCGGAACCTGCGTCGCCGTGCAGCACCGCGTTCTCGCCGCCCTCTTCGTAATTGAGCACGAACTGCACCGCCACCCGGGCCTGGCCGGGCCAGCGGGCATGGGGCGGGTTGCGGCCGTAGCCGACGAGGTCGCGGGGGTAAGGGGCGGTGCTGTCGTAGATCATGGCAAGCGGCTCAGGCGGACAGGGCCTGGGCGATGTCCTGGGTGGGGATGGCCCGGTCGAAGTCCAGGCTGGCCTGGACATGGTCCAGGTG
>VERU01000180.1 GCA_018882485.1 Rhodoferax sp.
GCGCGTGGACGACCGAGCCGCACTGGAGCGGGCCTGGCAGCAGCTGGGGCGCGTGCCCTGCGTGCTGGAGCAGCGGCTGCCTCTGGCGCAGGAAGTCTCGGTGATCGTCGCGCGCGGGGCCGACGGCGCCGTCACCCACCTGCCGCCCGCACTCAATGTCCACCGCGAGGGCATCCTGGCTGTCACCTCGGTTTACCCAGGAAATATCGATCCAGCCCTTACCAGACAAGCATTGGATGCTACTGAAACCATAGCGACCAGCCTGGACTACCAGGGTGTGCTGTGCGTCGAGTTCTTCATCCTGCAGGATGGCCGGCTGGTGGCCAACGAAATGGCGCCGCGCCCCCACAACAGCGGACACCCCAGCATCGACGCCTGCGACTTGTCGCAATTCGGGCTGCAGGTGCGGGCGCTGGCCGGCCTGCCCCTGCCGCGGCCGCGCCAGCACAGCCCGGCCATCATGCTCAACCTGCTGGGCGACCTCTGGCGCCACGGCACCCCCGACTGGGCCCGCCTGCTGGCGCTGCCCGGCGCCCACCTGCACCTGTACGGCAAGGCCGAAGCCCGGGCCGGGCGCAAGATGGGCCACCTGACCCTGACCGCCGACAGCGTGCAGGCGGTGCAGGCCCGCGCCCGGCAGGCCTGCGCGCTGCTGGGCCTGGAGCCGCTGCCCGGCTGGCCATGATCCTGCCCGGCGACGATCCGCGTGCCCGGGCCCGGGCACTCCAGTGCCTGCAGGATGGGGCTCTGGTCGGCCTGCCGACCGAAACGGTGTACGGGCTGGCGGCCGACGCCTGCAACGATGCCGCGGTGGCCCGCATCTTCGCCGCCAAGGGGCGCCCGGCCGACCACCCATTGATCGTGCATGTGGCCGATGCCCAGGCCGCCCATGCTTTTGCCGCCGAGGTGCCGGACTTTGCGGCCGCGCTCATGCAGGCCTTCTGGCCGGGGCCGCTGACCCTCATCCTGCCGCGCCGCGCCGGCGTGGCCGAGGCAGCGGCCGGTGGCCAGCCGACGGTGGGCCTGCGATGCCCGGACCACCCCGTGGCCCAGGCCCTGCTGCAGGCCTGTCGTGCGGCCCAGCCGCCGATGTCCGGGCTGGCTGCGCCGAGCGCCAACCTGTTCGGCCGGGTCAGCCCCACCCGTGCGGCCCATGTGCAGGAGGAGTTCGGCCCGGACCTGCTGGTGCTGGACGGCGGCCCCTGCCAGGTGGGCATCGAATCCACCATCGTCGACTGCACCCGGGGCCTGCCGGTGCTGCTGCGTCCCGGCGTGCTGACCCCCGAGCGACTGAGCGCTGCCTGCGGCCAGAAAGTGCTATTAAAAGAAGAGCTGCCGAGCCAGATGGGACAAGGCCCCAAGGCCTCCGGGACCCTGGAGTCGCACTACGCGCCCAGGGCCCGGGTGCGGCTGGTGGATCAGGCCGCGCTGGGCCAGTCCGATGCCGCACCGGCCCAGTCCGCCGGTCGACTGGCCCTTTACGCCCGCCAGCTGCCCCCAGCCGGCGCCGGCCGCCTGCTGCGCCGCATGCCCGACACTCCGCAAGCCGCCGCCCACGACCTGTTCGCCGCGCTGCGCGAACTCGATGCCGCCGGCGCCACCGACATCTGGGTTGAACAGCCGCCACCCGGCAGCGACTGGGATGGCGTGCGAGACCGCCTCAGTCGGGCGGCGGCCCGCTGAGCCAGAGGCCCTAGAAGCGCCAGCCCAGGCCCAGCGAGACCGTGCTCGGGTCCAGGGTCATGTCCAGGGTCTGGCCGGTGGACAGGGTGCCCCGGGTGCTGAGCGAAGTCTTGGTGTAGTGGGCGTCCAGAAACATCCGCTCATTCAGCCTGACTTGCACGCCCAGCTGCACCGTGGGCACGAGCTTGGAGGCCAGGCTCATGGTGGTGGCGGCGCCCCCGGGGTTGGTCAGCGCGGTGAGGGCGGCGGTGCCCTTGGTGTCGTAGAACAAGGCGTAGGTCAGGCCGGCGCCCAGATAGGGCCGGACCCGGTCGGACGCCGTCATGAAGTGGTATTGGCCCAGCACCGTGATGGGCAGGGCCTTGGTGGTGGCCAGCACGCCCACGCCCGCGATGGCGCCGGCACCGGTGAGCTCGTGCGAAAAACCCAGCGCCAGCGGGATGTTCAGCGCCAGTCGCTCGTCAAACCCGTAGCTGATGCTGCCGGTGACCTGGGTGTTGGCGTTCACGTCGGCCTTGGTACCCGGCAGGCTGGGTGCGGTGAGGTTGCCGCTGCTGACCGACGGGGTGAGCGCGGTCACGCCCAGCACGGCCGACCAGGGGGACTGGGCCTGGGCGCCATGGGCCAGCAGGGCGAGGGTGAGGCAGGTCGCCAGGCGGGCGACGGATGGGGTGGTCGTCATGATCGGTTCCTGTTGCGCGGTGCGGGGTGGGAGGCGGCGGCAGGGATTACAGCCAGCCCGCGCTGGCCAGCACCTTGAACGCATACTGCGCCAGCAGCTGGTGACCGTAGGGCGTGGGGTGCACATCGTCGGCCGTGAGGTAGCGCGAGACGTCGGCCGCTGCCAGATTGGCCGGGTTGCACACCAGCGAGGTGCCGCCCAGAGGGTTCTTGGCCAGGTCCCGGCTGCAGGCCCGCTGGGTGACGTTGCTCAGGCCGTAGGCCGCCGGGTTGGCGAACTGGTCCTTGCTGGTGGCATACGCATCACCCACCTGCACACCCGAGACGCCGGCCAGCCCGGCGGCCAACTGGCTGTTGTAGGCGTTCACCAGGGCTGCCATCAGCGGCGCGGCGCTGGGGTTTTCGAGTGCGTAGATGGACGAAGCCAGATCGGGCAGGTTCATCACCAGCACCCGCTTGGCGCCCTTGCCGACGATCTGGGTCTTGATGGCCGCCGCCAGTTCGGCCCCGGCCTTGGCCATGGCGGCCACCGCCGAGCCCGACGCCGCCGTGACGGCTGCTGCCCCGCCGGGCAGCACTGCGGCGATTTCGGCGTCCGACCAGCCGGCAATGGTGGCCGCGCCTGCGGCACCCGCGCCACCCGCTGCGGCCGCCGCAACGGCTGCGCCGTTCATGAAGGCGTCGTTGCCGCCAGCCATCACCGTGACCAGTTCGCGGCCGCTGAAGCTGCCGCCGACGAGCGCCAGGTGGTTGGCGATCTGGGTGACCACGGGATAGGTCAGCTGCCCGACCACTCCCCCGCTGCTGTCGGGCAGGGCCGCATGCCCGGGCCCGACGGGCGCGGTGACGCGGGAGCCGCCCTGGGCGTAGTTGCGGCAGGTGGTGGTGTTGACCAAGGCCACGGGTGCGCCGAAGGGTGGCCGGCTGTTGAGGCCGGTGGTGGCCGAGCAGGGCGCCGGCAGCCCGTACTGTGCCGCCACCAGGTCGAGCCAGATCTTGGCCGGCTTGGCCGGGTCACCGGTGTTGACGGTGTAACGCCCCCCGCCGAGCAGCGCCACGGTCCCCACGCTGTAGGTGCCGGTGTCGCTCAGGCTGTCGCCGAAGCTGACCAGGGCGTTGAAACCGGTGGTGTTGCTGCTGGCGACTCCGGTGTCGCCGCCGCCGCAGGCGGCCAGCAGGCCGGCAGCCGCAAGGCCGGCCAGCCAGGGTTTGAGGGTGCGCATCCAGTGTCTCCGTGAAATAGAACGACCGTTCGAATTGTGGTCGCCATGCTACGCCGGTTGGCCGGGGTCGGCGATGCGGGTAAACACGGAGCCCGGGGCCACGGCGGGCCCGGCCCGTCAGCGGTAGCGCAGTTTCATGGCCAGGATGCAGCTGGCCAGCGTGAGGGTGATGGCGTTGGCGATGATGATGGGCCAGGCCGAGAGCAGCAGCCCGTACACCAGCCAGCCGGCGGTGCCGCTGGTGAACACGCAGTACATGCCCAGCGAGATGCCGCTGACATCGCGGGTGCGCCAGGTGTGCCAGACCTGCGGCAGGAAACCGGCGGTGGTGAGGACGGCGGCCAGAAAGCCGATCGTGTCGATCAGGGTCATCGGGAGGCGGGTGCGGATGGCGGGCCGCCATTGTCGTGGAGCGCCCAGTCGACCAGCGCGTCGAGGGCCGGACGGGCGGCCGCGGCCTGGGGGTGGTTGACCAGGGCCACCAACACCAGCCGGCGTCCGTTCGCGGTGTGCAGGTAGCCGGCCAGGGCCGTCACGTCCCGCAGGCTGCCGGTCTTGAGGTGGGCCCCGCCCTGCTGCGGCGCAGCGCGGTTGCGCAGGGTGCCGTCGGCGCCCGGCACTGGCAGCGAGGCCATCAGCTCGGGCATCAGGGGCGAGCGGTAGGCGGTCTGCAGCAGCCGGGCCATCGCCTGTGCGCTGATGCGTTCTTCGCGCGACAGGCCCGAGCCGTTGTCGAGCAGCGGCGCTTCGACGCCGGGCAGCCGCTCCTGCCACCACTGGCGCAGTGCGGCGCGTGCCCGCTCCGGGGTGGCCGGGGAGGATGGCGCGACCGCCGTCGGCGCCGCGGCGCCGGCTGCCGGGCGCGCCAGTGCCAGCGTCAGGAACAGCTGCTGCGCCATGACGTTGTTGCTGTATTTGTTGATGTCGCGCACCACCTCGGCCAGTGCCGGCGACTCCAGCGTCAGCACCGGCTCCAGGGTGGCGGGCACCCGGCCTTCGCGTACCGCGCCGTCGAGCTGGCCGCCCGCCTCGCGCCAGAGGCCCTCGATGACCCGGGCGGCAAAGCCGGCGGGATCGGGCGGGGCCAGGGCCCAGCTGCGTTCGCCGCAGGCGGCGGGGTAGGCGCCGGCCAGCCGAAGTTGTGCCGGATCGGTGAAATCGGCCTTGAGGGCGGCACGCCAGTCGGCGCAGGGGCCGTCCTGCAGCGGGAGCTGGCGCGGCACCTGCAGCCGGGCCAGGGGTGGCTCCACATGCAGCTGCGCCGTCTGGGTCAGGCGGTCGGGTACCAGCGTGAGCTGCAGCGCCTTGTAGTTGACCAGCAGCGCGTCGGGGGTGGCGTTGTAGGGGCGCAGCGCCTCGCCGTCGAAACGCCCCGCCGGGATGTCGGGCAGCTCGAAGGCGCTGCGGTCGAGCACGATGTCGCCGGCAATGCGCTGGATGCCCAGCCCGCGCAGGCGCCGCATCAGCAGCCATACGCGCTCGGTGACCAGCTTGGGGTCGCCCTGGCCGCGCAGATACAGGTGGCCGTACAGCACCCCGTCGCGCACCGCGCCTTCGATGTAGACCGGGGTGCGCCAGACCCAGGCCGGGCCCAGCAGGTCCAGCGCGGCATAGGTGGTGACCAGCTTCATGGTGGAGGCCGGGTTCATGGGCACGCCAGCCCGGTGGCTCACGCGGGGCGGGGTGCGCCCTTCGGCGTCGACCAACAGCACCGCCAGCGCATCGCGTGGCAGGCCGGCGCGCTGCAGGGCGGCCTCCACCGCCACGGGCAGCGCCTGGGCGCAGGCGGGTGCGGCAGGCAGCCACGCCGTCAGCAGCAGGCCGGTGACCGCCAGGCACCGGGCGCAGACCGCAGCGGCGGTGTTCCAGCGGGGCGGTGCGTCAGACATGGCGGGCATTATCCGGTCGCGCTCGCCACGGATAATGGGGCATGAACCTGCTGGCCTTCGATACCGGGACCGAACAGCTGTCGGTGGCGCTGCGCAGCGGCCCGCTGCCGGATGGGCGGCTGTGGCAGGCCGAGGAGCCGGGCGGCGCCCAGGCCTCGGCCCGGCTGATCCCGCTGATCCAGTCCCTGATGGACCAGGCTGGGTTGCGGTTTGCCGGGCTGCAGGCCATCGTGTTCGGGCGCGGGCCGGGTTCCTTCACCGGCCTGCGCACCGCCTGCTCGGCGGCCCAGGGGCTGGCCTGGGGGGCCGATGTGCCGGTGCTGCCGGTCGACAGCCTGCTGGCGCTGGCCGAGGAGGCCCGCCACCGCCATGCGCCCACGGCCGCGCAATGGCGGGTGCAGGCGGTGCTCGACGCCCGCATGGGCGAGTTGTATGGC
>VERU01000625.1 GCA_018882485.1 Rhodoferax sp.
CTCGCGCGGCGTGTGGAAGGTATTGACCAGAGCCCCTTCCTGCGCATACCCGATCGCCATGCCACACACCAACATCTCCTCGGGGCCGGCACCGACATGCGGCCGCACGATGGTCGCGAATCGGTTCCACGCGGCCTGGGGGCAGGTGTCCAGGCCCCGCGCTCGGGCCGCCACCATCAGGGTCTGCATGAACATGCCGTAGTCCACCAGCGAACCCCGCCCCATGACCCGGTCCATGGTGAAGATCAGACCGACCGGGGCATCGAAAAAGCGAAAATTTCGCTGCGTCTGGTGGTGCATGGCGTCCTTGTCGGCTTTGCCGATGCCCAGGAGCCCGTACAGGCTCCAGCCGTTTTCCCGACGCCGGTCGATATAGGGACTGACCCACTGCTCCGGGTAGTAGTCGTACTCCTCCTGGTAGCTGGCTGCCAGGGCCGGGTCGGCACGCAAAGCATCGTGTGCGGCGCACACTTTGGCAACCAAGGCATCCCGGCTGGCTCCGCGGAGCACGTAAACACGCCAGGGCTGGGTGTTGGTGCCCGAGGGGGCACGGCTCGCCAGGGCCAGCAGGTCTCTCAGGTCGGCGTCCGACACCGCACGGTCCGAAAAGGCCCGGACGGATCGACGTGACTGTATCGCCTGTTCGACCGGGTTCAGACCCATGATGGGTTCTGCTGTCCCCCCAACCTGCCCCTGGACCACTGGGCCCACCCGCACGGAATCGATGGTATTCATGGCCTCGATTCTGCCAGTTCAGCGTGCCGCCTCTGCCTGTCGCCACCGGCCCGCAAAGTCCAGTGCCACCTGGAACGAATTCAGCTGGATCTGCACGGTCGAGTCGATGGGGTCGGCATAGCCACCCGCCATGGTCATGGCAACCGGTATCGCGCGCTCGAAACACCACTGAAACACCTGCCGGTCCCGAGCGCACAATCCCTCCGCGCTGAGCGCCAGTCTCCCAAGGCGGTCACCCGCGTAAGGGTCGGCACCCGCAAGGTAGATCACCAGGCCGGGCACAAACCGGTGCTCCAGTTGCGCCAAAGCCCCTTGCAGTGCGCCGAGGTACTCGGCATCGCCACAACCGTCCGGCAAATCCAGGTCCAGGTCACTGCGGGCTTTGGCAAACGGGTAGTTGGACCGTCCATGCAGCGACAGGGTGAACACCGACTCGTCGCCCTCGAAAATCCGGGCTGTCCCATCGCCTTGGTGCACATCCAGATCGATCACGGCCACCTGCAGATGATGAGGCCGGTCGCCCAGAAGGGGGCAGTCCCGGCCCGCTGAGGCCGCAGAGCCATCGCGACGCCACTCCGCCTGCATGAGGCGGGACGCCACGGCTGTATCGTTGAACACGCAGTAACCGGCTCCTCGATCGGCGTGGGCGTGGTGCGTG
>VERU01000181.1 GCA_018882485.1 Rhodoferax sp.
GCTGTACAGCGAGTTTCGCGAGTTTTTCCCGCGCAATGCGGTCGAGTACTTTGTCAGTTACTACGACTACTACCAGCCCGAGGCCTATGTGCCGCAGCGCGACCTGTTCATCGAGAAGGATTCGGCCATCAATGAGCACATCGAGCAGATGCGATTGAGCTGTACCAAAAGCCTGCTCGAACGGCGTGATGTGGTGATCGTGGCGACCGTTTCTGCCATTTACGGCATTGGTCAGCCCGAGGCCTACCACCGCATGGTGCTGACCCTGCGGGTGGGCGACCGGCTGGGCCAGCGTGACCTGATCGCCCAGCTGGTGCGCATGCAGTACCAGCGCAACGATGTGGAGTTCAGCCGGGGCAAGTTCCGGGTCCGCGGCGACACCATCGATGTGTTTCCCGCAGAACACAGCGAACTGGCCATCCGCATCGAGCTGTTTGACGATGAGATCGAGTCCTTGCAGCTGTTTGACCCGCTCACCGGGCGCATCCGGCAGCGCATCCCCCGCTTTACGGTCTATCCCAGCAGCCATTACGTGACGCCACGCGACCAGGTGCTGGCCGCTGTGGAAAGCATCAAGACCGAGCTGTCCGACCGGTTGGGAGAGCTGGTTGCCCAGGGCAAGCTGGTCGAAGCGCAGCGGCTGGAGCAGCGCACCCGTTTCGACCTGGAGATGCTGTCCGAGGTCGGGCACTGCAAGGGCATCGAAAACTACAGCCGGCACCTGAGTGGCTCGGCCCCCGGAGAGCCACCCTCCACCCTGACCGATTACCTGCCGCGCGATGCCCTGATGTTTCTGGACGAGAGCCATGTCCTGATTGGTCAGTTTGGCGGCATGTACAACGGCGACCGCGCGCGCAAGACCACGCTGGTGGAATACGGATTTCGCCTGCCCAGTGCGCTGGACAACCGACCGCTGCGGTTCGAGGAATTTGAGGCGCGGATGCGACAGGCGATCTTCGTTTCGGCGACGCCGGCTCAGTGGGAACAGGAACACGCTGGACAGGTGGTGGAACAACTGGTTCGGCCGACTGGTCTGGTCGATCCCGAGGTCGAAGTCCGTCCTGCCGCGCAGCAGGTCGATGATGTCCTTCAGGAGATCCGCTTGCGGGTCGAGCGGCAGGAGCGGGTGCTGATCACCACCCTGACCAAACGCATGGCCGAGCAACTCACCGAGTACCTTACCGACAACGGGGTGCGGGTGCGTTACCTGCACAGCGACATCGACACCGTCGAGCGGGTGGAGATATTGCGTGATCTGCGGCTCGGTGCTTTTGACGTGCTGGTGGGTATCAACCTGCTGCGCGAGGGCCTGGACATTCCCGAGGTCAGCCTGGTCGCCATCCTGGATGCAGACAAGGAGGGATTTCTGCGGTCGGAGCGGTCGCTGATCCAGACCATCGGGCGGGCGGCCCGCAACGTCCATGGTTGCGCCATCCTCTACGCCGACCGCACCACGGATTCGATGCGCCGCGCCCTGGACGAAACCCGGCGTCGGCGCGAGCGGCAGATCGCCTTCAACACGGCGCACGGCATCGTTCCACGCGGCATTGTCAAGCAGGTGCGCGACCTGATCGACGGGGTGTACAGCGAGAAGGCAGGGCGCGAGGTCGAGCGGCTGCAGGAGGTTGCCTTGCACCGGGCGCAGGTTGAGGACATGAGCGAAAAGGACGTTGCCCGGGAAATCAAGCGGCTGGAAAAACTCATGCTGGAGCACGCCCGCAACCTGGAATTCGAGAAGGCGGCCCGGGTGCGCGACCAACTGGCGGTTCTCAAGCAGCAGGCTTTTGGCGCGGCCGGCGCCGACAACGTGGTGGTTCTGGCGGGCGTTGGCAAGTCGGTCTGAAAATGACCGTTCAGTTCATGTACCTGAGCAAAACACTGGGTTGTTCGCTATACTTGAGCCGTTTAGTCAACCAAATCCGCTGAAAGGACTGCCCGATGCGTCTCACCACCAAAGGCCGTTTCGCCGTCACGGCGATGATTGATCTGGGACTGCGCCAGCACAGCGGGCCGGTGACGCTGGCAGCCATCAGCCAGCGTCAGCAGATCTCGCTGTCCTACCTGGAACAGCTTTTCGGGAAGCTGCGCCGCCACGAGCTGGTGGAATCCACCCGGGGGCCTGGCGGCGGATACACCCTGGCACGGGATCCAGCCCAGATCACGGTGGCGCAGATCATCTTGTCGGTGGATGAACCCATCGACGCCACCCAATGCGGTGGCAAGGAAAACTGCCTGGGGGAGGGTGATCGCTGCATGACGCACGATCTCTGGGCCTCGCTCAATCAGCGCATGGTGGAGTTTCTGGAGTCCGTCACGCTACAGAAACTGGTCGAGGACCAGCTGGCCAAGGGCGTGCAGATCGAAGAAAAGCCCACGCTCAAGCGGGCCATTTCCAGCTTGCCGGCAGTCAAGCCGATCCGCATCAACGCGCCGAACTCGGTGTTTGCATTGGGCAACGCCTTCACCAAGATCTGACCGGCCTGCCGCTGGTACGCATCCACCCTGTTCAGAGTTTCATCCATCGCCATGGACCACACGCCGCACTTTCCGATCTACATGGACTACAGCGCCACCAACCCCTGTGATGAGCGGGTGGTGGACGCGATGGTGCCCTGGTTGCGCCAGCATTTCGGCAATCCGGCCTCGCGCAGCCATGCCTGGGGCTGGGAGGCCGAGGCCGCCGTGGAGCAGGCGCGTGGCCACGTGGCGGCCCTGATCGGCGCCGATCCCCGTGAGATCGTCTGGACGTCGGGGGCCACCGAGTCCAACAATCTGGCGCTCAAGGGGGCCGCTGCCTTCTACAAGGGTAGGGGCCGTCACATCATCACGGTCAAGACCGAACACAAGGCGGTGCTGGATACCTGCCGCGAGCTGGAGCGGCAGGGCTTCGAGGTGACCTATCTCGACGTCCGCGAGGATGGCCTGATCGATCTGCCGGCCTTTGCCGCTGCAATCCGTCCCGACACCATCCTGGCCAGCGTGATGTTCGTGAACAACGAGATCGGCGTGATCCAGGATATTGCCGCTCTCGGCGCTGTTTGCCGGCAGCGCGGGGTGATCTTCCATGTCGATGCGGCGCAGGCCACCGGCCGGGTCGAGATCGATCTGGCGCAGCTGCCGGTGGACCTGATGAGCCTGACGGCTCACAAGACCTACGGACCCAAGGGCATCGGAGCACTGTTTGTCCGGCGCAAACCCCGGGTTCGTCTGGAAGCCCAGATGCACGGCGGTGGGCACGAGCGGGGGATGCGCTCGGGTACCTTGCCGACCCACCAGATCGTCGGCATGGGCGAGGCCTACCGCATCGCCCGGTCTGAAATGGCCGCCGAAAACACCCGCATTCGGGCCTTGCAGCAGCGCATGCTGGCTGGGCTGAAGGGCATCGAGCAGGTTTTCATCAACGGCAGCCTGGAGCACCGCGTTCCGCACAACCTGAACATGAGCTTCAACTTTGTGGAGGGCGAGTCGCTCATCATGGGCATCAAGGGGTTGGCCGTGTCCAGCGGCTCGGCCTGCACTTCGGCCAGCCTGGAGCCCAGCTACGTGCTGCGGGCTCTGGGGCGCAGCGACGAACTCGCCCACAGCAGCCTGCGCATGACCATTGGACGTTACACCACCGAGGCCGATATTGACTACGCGGTCGAGACCATCGCCCGCAACGTGGCCAAATTGCGCGAGCTCAGCCCTCTGTGGGAGATGTATCAGGATGGTGTGGACATGAGCACGATCCAATGGGCTGCGCACTGACCCCTCCATCCATCCATTACCACCACCAAGAGACGATCAGGAATGTCCCATGGCTTACTCTGAAAAAGTCGTTGACCACTACGAAAATCCCCGCAATGTCGGCTCCTTTGACAAGGGCGACGAAACGGTCGGCACCGGGATGGTCGGAGCGCCTGCCTGCGGCGACGTGATGAAGTTGCAGATCAAGGTGAACCCCGTGACCGGTGTGATCGAGGACGCCCGGTTCAAGACCTACGGGTGTGGTTCGGCGATCGCGTCCTCCTCGCTGGTTACCGAATGGGTCAAGGGTAAAACGCTCGACCAGGCTGCGGCCCTGAAGAACAGTGAGATTGCGGAGGAGCTTGCCCTCCCGCCGGTCAAGATCCACTGTTCCATCCTGGCCGAGGACGCCATCAAGGCGGCCGTGAGCGATTACCGTCAGAAGCACGGCGTAGCCGCTGCCGGCTGACATGGCCGTCACGTTGACGCCGGCGGCCGCCCGGCATGTATCCCGCTACCTGGCCAAGCGCGGCAAGGGCATCGGGGTGCGCCTGGGCGTCAAGACCACCGGCTGTTCGGGTTTGGCCTACAAGCTGGAGTACGTGGACGAAGCCCAGCCGGAGGACCTGGTGTTCGAGGGACACGATGTCAAGGTGCTGGTCGACCCCAAGAGCCTGCCCTACCTGGATGGCACCGAGCTGGATTTCGTCCGCGACGGGTTGAACGAAGGATTCCGCTTCAACAACCCCAGGGAGCGCGACCGCTGCGGCTGCGGCGAGTCGTTCCGGGTGTGAACCTGCAGGACAACGACTTCACGCTGTTCGGCCTGCCCCAACGTTACGCGCAGGATCCGGCGGCCGTCGACCGCCAGTGGAAGGCACTGCAGCGGCAGATCCATCCGGACCGGTTCGTCGCGGCCGGATCCTCGGCACAGCGGCTGGCCATGCAGTGGTCGGTGCGGGTCAATGAGGCCCATCAGCGACTGCGCAATCCGCTGCGACGAGCGGCCTACCTGTGCAGCCTGGCAGGGGTGGCGGTCGATACCGAGCGCAATACCGCCATGCCGGCCGATTTTTTGCAGCAGCAGATGGTCTGGCGCGAAGCCCTGGACGAAGCAGGCAGCGAGGCGGATATCGACGCCATCCAGGCCGATGTGGACCGGGCGCGCGACGAGTGCCAACAGGCTTGCGAGCGATGGCTGGACAGCGAGGCCCAGCCGCAGCGCGCCGCGGCCACAGTGCAGGCCTGGATGTTCATCGACCGATTCGCCGAGGACCTGCTGCGCCGTCGCGCCCGTTTCGAGGAGGGCGCCGGAGGACAATAGCTCCTGGTGCCGCACACACATCATGGCTCTGCTACAGATTTCCGAACCCGGCGCTGCGCCGGATCCCCACCAACGGCGTGTCGCCGTTGGCATCGATCTTGGAACCACCCATTCGCTGGTGGCCTGCCTGCGACATGGTGTCGCCGAATGCCTGCCCGACGCCGATGGCGAGGTTCTGCTGCCCTCGGTGGTGCGTTACCTGGAGAGCGGTCGACGGCAGATCGGGCGTGATGCGCTGTCGGCTCAGACCCGTGACCCGCAAAACACCATCGCCTCGGTCAAGCGGTTCATGGGCCGTGGTTTGGGCGACATCCAGGGTGCTGAGCGCTGGCCTTACCGTTTCGTGGACCACCCTGGCATGCTGGGCTTGCAGACCGTTCAGGGCGAGAAATCCCCCGTGGAGGTGAGCGCCGAGATCCTGGCCGTGCTGCGCCAGCGTGCTGAGGACAGCATGGGCGACGAGCTGTTCGGCGCCGTGATCACGGTCCCGGCCTATTTTGACGATGCGCAGCGGCAGGCGACCAAAGATGCCGCGCAGCTGGCAGGATTGAACGTGCTGCGCCTGATCAACGAACCGACCGCTGCCGCCATCGCCTACGGGCTGGACCAGGGTCGCGAAGGCCTGTATGCGGTTTTTGATCTGGGTGGCGGCACCTTCGACATTTCGGTGTTGCGCCTGAGCCAGGGCCTGTTCGAGGTGGTGGCCACGGGAGGAGACTCTGCCCTGGGGGGCGACGATTACGACCATGCGCTGGCCGACTGGCTGCTGTTCAGCCAGGCCCTTACCGCACCTGGCCCGGCCGACAAGGCGGCGCTCAAGCGTGCAGCCC
>VERU01000182.1 GCA_018882485.1 Rhodoferax sp.
CCCCCAGGGCCAGCGCGGCCAGGGCATTGAGTGCGTTATGGCGTCCGCGCAGGCGCAGGGCGTCGGCCGGCATCAGGCGCTGCAGGTGGATTTCGGGCGTTTCGCCACGCCGGCTGTTGCCGGGTGCGTCGTCGTTGTGGGCGCGCACCAGCCAGACCATGCCGTTGACTTCCTCCAGCCCGAAATCGCCGGGGCGGCCGGGCAGGTCGGAGCCGAAGCTGCACCAGGGCCGCTGCGGGGTGCGCGGCCCCCGGGTCCGCACGGCGGGTGGCGGCGGGCACATGGCCAGCACCGCTGCGTCGTCGCGGTTGAGCACCATCAGGCCCTGCTGGCCGAACACCCGGGCCTTGGCGGCCGCATAGGCCTGCAGACTGCCGTGCCAGTCCAGGTGGTCCTGGCTCAGGTTGAGCAGGGTCGCGGCCGTGGGCTCGAAGCCGGTCACCCCGTCGAGCTGGAAGCTGGACAGTTCCAGCACCCAGTCTTCGGGCAGGTCGTCGCGCGCCAGGGCCTCGGACAGCGTGTCCAGCAGGGTCGGGCCGATGTTGCCGGCCACGGCCACCCGGCGGCCGGCGCGCTCGAGCAACTGCCCGGTGAGCGCGGTGACCGTGGTTTTGCCGTTGGTGCCGGTCACCGCCAGGATGCGGGGCGCATAGGCCCGGCTCTCACGCAGTTCGGCCAGGGCCCGCAGGAACAGATCGAGCTCGCCGCCCAGCCACAGGCCGATGGATCGGGCCGCATCGAACGCCGGCGCGATCTCGTCCGGGGCGAGCCCCGGGCTGCGGAACACCGCGCGCGCCGCGCTCTGCTGCAACAGATCGGCGGTGAAGGCCCCGCGCAGGCAGCGCACCGCCGGCCACGCCTGCTGCAGGACCTGCAGTCCGGGCGGCTGATCGCGGGTGTCGGCCACGGTGACCTGCGCGCCCTGGCTGGCGCACCAGCGGGCCATGGCCAGCCCGGAGGCACCCAGGCCCAGGATCAGCACCGGCAGGTCTTGCAGATGGCGCACCGCTTACCTCAGCTTCAGGGTGGACAGGCCGACCAGGCACAGCAGCATGGTGATGATCCAGAACCGGACCACGACCTGCGTCTCTTTCCAGCCGCTCTTCTCGAAGTGGTGGTGCAGCGGCGCCATCTTCAGCAGGCGCCGGCCCTCGCCGTACTTCTTCTTCGTGTACTTGAACCAGGTCACCTGCAGCATCACAGACAAGGCCTCGACCACGAAGATGCCGCCCATGATGGCCAGCACAATCTCCTGCCGCACGATGACGGCGATCGTGCCCAGCGCCGCGCCCAGCGCCAGCGCGCCCACATCGCCCATGAACACCTGCGCCGGATGGGTGTTGAACCACAGAAAGGCCAGCCCCGCGCCGGCCATGGCGGCGCAAAAGATCAGCAGTTCGCCCGAACCGGGGATGTGCGGGAAAAACAGATACCTGGAGTAGACCGCGCTGCCAGTCACATAGGCGAACACGCCGAGCGCCGAGCCGACCATGACCACCGGCATGATGGCCAGTCCGTCCAGGCCGTCGGTCAGGTTGACGGCGTTGCTGGAGCCCACGATGACCAGATAGGTCAGCACGACGAAGCCCAGCACCCCCAGCGGATAGCTGATTTCCTTGAAAAAGGGCACCTGCAGGCCGGCCTTGGGGGGCAGGCCCAGGTCGAAACCCGACTGCACCCAGCGCAGGAACAGCTCCAGCACGCGCAGGTTGGAGTTCTCGGAGATGCTGAACACCAGATAGAGCGCCGCCACCAGGCCGATCAGCGACTGCCAGAGGTACTTTTCCCGGGAGCGCATGCCTTCGGGGTCCTTGCGCACCACCTTGCGCCAGTCGTCCACCCAGCCGATGGCGCCAAAGCCCAGCGTGACCCCGAGCACGATCCAGACGAAGCGGTTGCTCAGGTCGAACCACAGCAGCGTGGACACCGCGATGCACACCAGGATGAGCACCCCGCCCATGGTGGGCGTGCCGCTCTTGCTCAGGTGCGTGGCCATGCCGTAGCCGCGGATCGGCTGGCCGATCTTGAGCGCGGTCAGGCGCCGGATCACGGCCGGCCCGAGCACCAGGCCCAGCAGCAAGGCGGTCATGGCGGCCATCACGGCCCGGAAGGTCAGGTACTGGAACACCCGGAAAAAGCCCAGTTCGGGCGACAGGCCCTGCAGCCACGTGGCCAGGCTCAGCAGCATGTCAGGCTCCGGTTTGAGACATCAGGACGCATGGACAGCCGCCTCCACCGCTTCGACCACCCGCTCCATGCGCATGAAGCGCGAGCCCTTGACCAGCAGGCTGCCCAGCTGCGGCAGCTGAGCGCACACCGCCTGCTGCAGCGCCCCGATATCGGGCCAGTGCCGGCCCGCGCCGAAGGCCTGGGCGGTGTGACTCGACAAATCGCCCAGGGTGAACACCTGTTCAATGCCGTGCTGTCGGGCGAGTGCGCCGGCCTCGGCGTGGAAAGCGGGCCCCTGCTCACCGACTTCGGCCATGTCGCCCAGCACCAGCAGGCGGGGGGCTGGCAGGCTGGCCAGCACCTCGATGGCAGCGCGCACCGAGTCGGGGTTGGCGTTGTAGCTGTCGTCCACCAGGGTGACGGTTCGGCCCTGCAGCGCCAGCCAGCGGGTCCGGGAGCGGCCCTTGACCGGCTCGAAATCGGACAAGCCCTGGGCCACAGCGGCCAGCGGCGCACCCGCTGCCAGGGCACAGCCGGCAGCGGCCAGCGCGTTGGCCACGTTGTGCCGACCGGCGATGGGCAGGCGGCACTGCAGCGGGCCAGCGGGCGTTTCGAGCTGCAACTGCCAGACCTGACCGTCCCATTGCGCGCGGTCGCAGCGCAGCGCGGCAGACCGATCCGGTGCCGCGCCCGATGCGTCCAGCGTCAGGCAGGGCCGCTGGTCCGCCAGATCGTGCCACAGCGGACTGTAGGCGTCGTCGGCCGGGAACAGCGCCACGCCGTCGGGCGGCAGGGCAGCCAGCACCGCGCCGTTCTCGCGGGCCACCGCCTCGACCGTGGCCATGAATTCGAGATGTTCGCGCTGCGCGTTGTTGACCAGCGCCACCGTGGGGCGGGCCAGCGCCGCCAGGGCCGCGATCTCGCCCGGGTGGTTCATGCCCAGCTCCAGCACCGCCACCTCGTGGTGAGGGCGCAGGCGCAGCAGCGTCAGCGGCACGCCGATGTCGTTGTTCAGGTTGCCCTGGGTGGCCAGACTGGCCTGCGGCTTCCAGGCCCGCAGGATGGAGGCCACCATCTGGGTGACGGTGGTCTTGCCGTTGCTGCCGGTCACCGCGATCAGCGGAATCCGAAAGCGCGCCCGCCAGGCGGCGGCCAGTGCCGCCAGCGCCTGCCGGGTGTCGGGTACCAGCAGGCCCGGCAACCCGCTGGCAGCCAGCCGATCGGCTGCAGCGTACTCGCACAAGGCGGCCGCCGCACCGCGGGCGCGGGCCTGGTCCAGAAAGTCGTGGGCGTCGAAGCGTTCGCCGCGCAAGGCCACGAACAGGTCTCCTGGCGCCAGGCTGCGGGTGTCGGTGTGCACCCGCGACACGTCCACAGTGCCCTCGCCCACCCGCCGGGCGCCGGGCAACCAGGCCCGTGCTTCTTCCAGGTGGAACATCGCCCCCACGCTCCCCGCTTCGCGTGCTTCGCTGCCCCCCGAGGGATCCCTCGCGTCTTGGAGCGGTCCGGCTGCGCTCATGCGGACACCCGCTCGGTGGGTTGCAGCGCGAGGCGGACTTGCTGCAGGTCGGAGAAGGGGCGGCGTTCGCCGGCCACTTCCTGGTAGGTCTCGTGGCCTTTGCCGGCGATCAGGACGACGTCGTCGGCATCGGCGTAGCGCAGGGCCTGGGCGATGGCGGTGGCGCGGTCGGGCTCGATGCGGCAGTCCGGGTGGCCCTTGAGGCCGCTCAGGATCTGCACGAGGATGACTTCGGGCGGTTCGCTGCGCGGGTTGTCGTTGGTCACCAGCACGGTATCGGCGTGGGAGCCCGCGGCCTGGCCCATCAGGGGGCGCTTGCCGGGGTCGCGGTCGCCGCCGCAGCCGAACACGCACCACAGCCGCCCCCTGCGCTCCATCACCAGCGGCCGCAGCGCCTGCAAGGCCTTGGCCAGCGCATCGGGGGTGTGGGCGTAGTCGATCACGGCCAGTGGCCGGCCCGGCGCCGACACCTGCTGCAGACGCCCGGGCACCGCAGACAGCCCGGCGCAGGCCCGGACCGCATCGGCCAGCGACACGCCCAGACTGCGCAGGCCGGCGATCACCCCCAGCAGGTTGTTCACGTTGTAGCTGCCCAGGGTGGCCGTCTGCAGCGGTTCGCGCTGTTCGCCCTCGCACACGGTGAAGGCCAGGCCGGCGCTGTGGTGCACCAGATCGGTGGCCTGCAGCCGCGCCGGGCGGCGGGCCGAGACCGTCCAGAGGTCGACCTGCGGATGCGGCCAGCCCGAAGCCAGGGCCGCGCCCCGGCGGTCATCGACATTGACCACCCCGGCCTTCAGACCCTGCCAGCCGAACAGCCGGATCTTGGTCTCCCAGTAGGCGGTCATGGTGCCGTGGTAGTCCAGGTGGTCCTGCGTGAGGTTGGTGAACAGGGCGGTGTGGATGCGGGTGCCGGCCAGCCGGTCCTCGGCGATGCCGATGGACGACGCCTCCATGGCACAGGCGCGCAAGCCCTGCTGCACGAAATGCCGCAGGCTGCGCTGCAGCAGCACCGGGTCGGGCGTGGTCAGCCCGCTGGGCAGCAGATCGGCGTCTGCAGGGTCTGGGCCCGACACACGACCTATGCCCAAAGTGCCCACCATGCCGCATGGAATAAGGCGAGGATGCTCTATTTTTGATAGCGCCTGAGCAAGCCACCAGACGGTGCTGGTTTTGCCGTTGGTACCGGTCACGGCCAGCACATCGAGCGCCTGCGAGGGCTCGCCGTACCAGGCGGCGGCCACCGGACCGCTGGCGGCCTTGAGGCCGGGGTAGACGGCGATCCGCGGATCGCCGCCCCAGTCGTAGGCCTCGACGCCCTGCTGCTCCACCAGGCAGGCCGAGGCACCACGACCCAGCACATCGGCCACGAAGCGGCGGGCATCGGTGGCCGCGCCCGGCCAGGCCAGAAAGGCATCGCCCGGAGCCAGCTGCCGGCTGTCGGTGCACAGATCGCCCCGGGCCCGCCCGCGCAGCCATTCGGCCGCCTGTCGAGGATGCTCCAGCCGCTGCATCAGAAGCTCTCCGGCTCGGCCTGGGCCACGATCTGCGGCTTGACGTTCACGTCGGGCTGGATGCCCAGCAGGCGCAGGGTCTGCTGCACCGTCTCGCTGAACACCGGGGCCGCCACATCGCCGCCGAAATAGACGCCGCCGCTGGGCTCGTCGATCATGACCGCCACCACGATGCGGGGCTGGTCGATGGGCGCCAGCCCGACGAAGAAGCCGCGGTATTTCTTGCTGGCATAACCCCGACCCTCCTGCTTGTGGGCGGTGCCGGTCTTGCCACCCACCGAGTAACCCAGGGTCTGCGCCTTGGGCGCGGTGCCGCCTGGGCCGGCCACCATGTGCAGCATGTTGCGCACGGCAGCGGCATGGCGCTCGTCCATCACCCGCACGCCCGCGCCCGGCTGGCTGGTCTTGAGCAGGGTGACCGGCATCAGCAGACCATCGCGACCGAACACCGTGTAGGCATGGGCCAGCTGGAACAGGCTGGTGGACAGGCCATAGCCGTAGCTCATGGTGGCCTGCTCGATCGGGCGCCAGGTCTTGTAGGCCCGCAGCCGGCCGCTGACGGCGCCCGGAAACGGCAGTTGCGGCTTGCGCCCGAAACCGACCTGGCTGTAGAGGTCCCACATTTCGCGGGGCTGCATCTGCATGGCCAGCTTGACGGTGCCCACG
>VERU01000183.1 GCA_018882485.1 Rhodoferax sp.
GGTGCGCACCCCGACCGATCTGGCAGCACGCGTGGAGGTGGTGCGCCGGCGTGACGCCTTCGAGCGCGATCCGCTGGCGTTTCGCGAGCACTGGAAGGCAGGCAACGAACGCCTGCGCCGCCGGATCGTGCAGGCCCAGAAGCGCCTTGAAGGGACTTCCGTGCCGGACGGTCTGCTGCTGCAGTGTGCCCGGCTTTGCCAGCAACTGGGAACGGACGGGCTGCGGGCCGAGCTGACGCTGCTGCGGGCCAGCCGGGCGCACGCGGCCCTGCGGGGGCACGAGGCCGCCGGTGAGCAGGACCTGCGCGTCGTGGCGCCCATGGCCCTGCGTCACCGCCTGCGCCGCAACCCCCTGGATGACACCGGCTCCGGCGTACGGGTGCAGCGGGCCGTGGACGAGGTGCTGGGCCCATGACCACGGGCGACGTCGACCCCGTGCCTGACGCCTGGGTCGACGCGCAGCTGGCACTGGCGGCCCTGCAGGTGGATCCGGTCGGCCTGGGTGGTGTGCGCCTGCGGGCCGGACACGGGCCCGTGCGGGATGCCTGGCTGAAGCAACTGCGGCAGACGCAACCCTCCTGCATACGCATCCCGCTGCGCACCGACACCGAGCGGCTGCTGGGAGGGATGGACCTGTCGGCCACGGTCCGTCAGGGACGCCTGGTGCGGCAGCCCGGTCTGCTGGCCCAGGCCCATGGGGGACTGGTGCTGTTGCCCATGGCCGAGCGACTGGACCCGCAACGGGTGGCGCAACTGACGCAGGTGCAGGAGCGGGGCGAATTGCCGACGGGTCCCAACCAGGCCGCCGAGGCCGCACGGTTCGGCATCGTGGCGCTGGACGAATCGGATGCCGACGAGGCCGGCCTGGCCCCGCGGCTTGCGGACCGGCTGGGCTTGTGGCTGGACCTGAGCCAGACGGACCTGTCGCAATGCCGCGAGTTGCCGGACCTGCTGAGCCCGGACGAGTGCAGCGACGCGCGGCAGCGGCTGCTCTCGATCCGGACCACGCCCCAGCAGGTGGAGGCGGTCTGCCGCATCGCGGCGCTGCTGGGCGCAGACAGCCTGCGCGCGCCGGTGCAGGCCCTGCGGCTGGCTTGCGTCCTCGCGGCACTGCAGCAACGCGATCAGGTCGACGACGACGACTTGACCACGGCGGCCCGGCTGGTGCTGGCGCCCCGTGCCACCCGCCTGCCCGGCCCTGAAACGGCCGAAGCCGAGGCGGCCCCGGCGGCCGACCCGCCGCCGCCCGATCCCGCACAGCACCCCGATCCGCCATCCGAAGACAGCCCGGCGTCGGACGAACCTGTGGGAACGCTGGCCGATCTGTTGCTGGCGGCTGCGGTGGCCAGCCTGCCGCCCCATCTGCTGGATCGCCTGCAGGCGGAGCGCAGCGCTTCCGGTCTGACGCGCGAAGCCGGCAGCAGTGGACAGGCCCGCCAGAGCCGCGACCGGGGGCGACCCCTGCCGCCCCGACCGGGCAAACCGGGTTCGGGTTCGCGGCTGCATTTGCTGGCCACCTTGCGGGCCGCAGTGCCCAGGCAGGGCTTGCGGCAACGGCCGGCGGGTGGGGCCCGCATCGCCTGGCGGGCTGAGGACTTCCATGTTCAGCGGTTTGAACAGCGCACCCCGTCGTGCCTGATCTTTGCACTCGATGCATCGGGTTCGGCCGCCGCCCAGCGACTGGCCGAGGCCAAAGGTGCGGTCGAGCTCATGCTGCAGCAGTCTTATGCGCGGCGCGACAGCGTTTGCGTGCTGGCGTTCAGACAGCAGCAGGCCACGCTGTTGTTGCCTCCGACCCGGTCGCTGGTCCGGGCCAAGCGGGCACTGGCGGGACTGCCTGGCGGCGGCGGCACCCCGTTGGCAGCAGCGCTGCAGGCGGCGATGCAGCAGGCCCTGGCCTTGCGCCGCAACGGGTCCAGCCCGATGCTGGTGGTGCTCAGCGATGGCCGCGCCAATGTCGCGCTGTCGGGCCTGGGGGGACGGGTTCAGGCCCAGCAGGACGCACAGGCCTGGGCCCGCCACTGGGGGCAGTCCGGCCTGCCCTCGCTGTGGGTCGACACCTCGGTGCAGCCCGACCCGCGGGCGCGCGAGCTGGCCGGCTGGATGGGCGCGAGCTACTTCCCCATGCCGCATGTACAGGCTCAGCGCATGGCCTCGGTGGTGCAGGACCTGAGCCAGCCACTGCGGCGGCGGGCGAACTGACATGTGGGCCGGACTGCATGCGCCGATGGATTGGCGCGACTGGCAGGATCGTTGGCCTCATGCGTGGCACAGCCGGTTTGTCGACCTGCCGGAGCAACACTGGCACGTTCAGGTATCCGGCCAGGGACCGGTGCTGCTGCTGCTGCATGGAACGGGTGCATCCACCCATTCCTGGCGCGATCTGATCCCGGTGCTGGAGCCGCATTGCACGGTGGTGCGGCCGGACCTGCCTGGCCATGCCTTCAGCCCGCTGCACGCAGGCCACCCACCTTCGCTGGGCCACATCGCCACCAGCCTGTGCCATTTGCTGGACCGCCTCGGTCTGTGGCCGGCAGCCATTGCCGGCCACTCTGCGGGCGCCGCCGTGGCGGCCCGGCTGATGCTGGACCAGCCGGACCGTCCCGTCCCGCTGCTGATCGGGCTGAACCCGGCCTGGCTGCCACTGCACGGCCTGGCGGCCTGGCTGTTTCCTCCAAGTGCAAGGCTGCTGGCCCTGAATCCGCTGGCGGCGCGGCTGATCGCGGCGCAGGCAGCCCGTACACAACTGGTGCGCCGCCTGATCGAGATGACCGGATCGCATCTGGATGCCGCAGGGCTGGAGGGCTATCAGCGGCTGCTGCAGTCAGCGGCTCACGTGCAAGGTGTGCTGAGCATGATGGCCGCCTGGAATCTGGACGATCTGGAAGTCCGGCTGGGTCAGATCAGGGGAGCGGTTCGCATCCACCTGGGCGGGGCGGATCGCACGATACCCGGCCATCTGGTGCGCGACGCACTGGTCCGCATGCCGCAGGCCCAGGTGCTGCGCGTGCCAGGACTGGGACATCTCGCCCACGAGGAGCAACCCGTGGAAACCGCTACAACCCTGCTTCGGTGGCTGGCCGAGACACGGCACCCGGGTGGCTGATCCGTCACCGGGTTACGGAGTGACGCTCAGGTGCGGACCAGGCCAAAGAGATGGGCCAGGTCCTTGAAGAAGATGCGCACATGGGCCATGGGGTTGCGCCGCACCAGTTCCTTGTTCATGTAAGACTCGAAGGTGAGTCGCTGCACATCGCGGTCCTCACAGATCTTGACGAATCGCTCCCGCCGGCGATCGTTCTGGTACCAGAAGTGCTGCATCACGCCCAGCACCCAGAAAACCCGGCCGTGCTGCCGCAGAAACCGCCGGCGCGCCTGCTTGAGGCAGGTCGGTTCGCCGGTCAGCAAGGCCTGATGCACCGCATCGGCCACCATGCGACCGCAAGCCATCGCGTAGTAGATGCCCTCGCCCGACGCCGGCGCCACCACGCCAGCGGCATCCCCTGCGAGCACCACATCGCGTCCGTTGTCCCAGCGCGGCAATGGCTTGAGCGGAATCGGCGCACCCTCACGTCGCAGGGTCTCGGTCCCCGCCAGGCCAGCCACCCGGCGCAATCCCGCCACCGAGCCGCGCAACGAGAAACCCTTGTCAGCGCTGCCTGTGCCCACACTCACCGTATCGCCATGCGGGAACACCCAGCCATAGAAGTCCGGCGAGATCCAGCCCTGGTAGTACACATCGCAACGGTCCGGATCGTGCTGCGGATCGTTTTGAGGCGCGCGCACGATCTCGTGGTAGGCAAACACATAGCGGGTGCGGTCCGCCCCCTCGATGGCCTGACGCGCCACCTCGGAACGGGCTCCATCGGCCCCCACCACCATGCGGGCGCGCACACTCCGGGCGTCGCCCAGTCCGTGTCGACCCACATCCTGAAAATGCACCCGGGCGACGCCATCCTCGTCGCGGGTGATGCGATCAAAGGCCCCTCGCCAGCGGATGGCGCCATGGGCAGCAGCCCGCTCGCGCAGGTACTCGTCGAAGGTATCGCGGTTGACCATGCCGACGAACCCGTTGTCGATCGGGATGTCGACGCGGTTGTCCTTGGGCGAGATCATGCGTGCGCACCGCACCCGAGCGACCAGCAGGTGATCCGGTATGGCAAAGTCCTTGATCAACCGGGGGGGAATCGCTCCCCCGCAGGGCTTGGTCCGGCTCTGCCGATCCAGCAGCATCACCGTGTGACCCTGGCGCGCCAGATCATCGGCCACCACGGAACCGCTGGGTCCTCCACCAACGACGACGACGTCGAATTGCGTTGCGTTCACGTTTGCACCCTTTCCAGTTCCGAAATCAATCGACCGCGCGGTACCGGCTGGCCGGCTCCCAGGCGGATGACCCACAGGGCACACAGGGCCGACAGCACGAACATGCACCCCTCCAGCGCAAAAACCGAGGTGTAGGCCGGCTGCGCTGCACCGAGAACCCAGCGCGCCAGATCACTGAGGGCGGTCCCGCCCACACCGCCCAGGCCAAAGGCCACGGCCTGTGCCGCGCCCCACAGACCCATGCGCGTGCCCTCGCGCCCCTGCCGGCCCTGGGTGGACAGGCGCATCATGGTGGCGATGGCCGCGATGGAGAATGTTCCATTGGCAAACCCCAGAGCGGCGACGTTGGCGCGCAAGGGCCAGTCGGGGCCATGCAGGCTGCCCCAGGCCAGCCCGACCATGGCGAGGGCGGATCCCAGGCAGCCCCAGACCATCCAGCGGGTGACGGAACCCAAACGGCCGCGTACAGGACCCCAGCCGGCCAGAGCCACCCACAACATGCCGGCCAGCACACTGGCATGCTGCAGGCCCGACAACTGCGTGGTCTGGCCCGGGCTCATGCCGAAGACTTCACCGGCAAAAGGCTCGAGCACCAGGTCCTGGGTGCTGTAGGCCAGCATGGAGAAAAACACGAAGACCGTGAACACGCGCGCCTGGGGCTCGGACCAGACCTCCCGGAGTGCCACAAGAAACGCATTCCAGCCTGGACGCCGGGCTGGCAAACCACGGCCCAATCCGGCCGAAGCGGCACCCTCGAGGCGCCAGAGACACAGCGTCACGATCAGGATCACCACGGCACCCAGACCGGCACTCACCGCGACCAGTCGTTCTGGCGAATAGGGATCGATCAGACGCCCTACGGTGACGGCCGTGACCGCGAACCCGAAGATCATCATCATCCAGACGGCGGTTGCGGCCGGTGCCCTCAGCCCATCGGGTACCCGCTTGGCCATCAGGACCAGCAGCGAGGTTCCGCTGGCACTGACTCCCACACCGATCAGGCTGAAGGCCAGCACGGCCAGCGCCAGCCCGGCCACCCAGTCCTGCGCCATCCAGGCGGTGGCGAGTGCGGCCAGCACCCCGCCGACCGCCAGCACCACGGTACCGCCGAGCATCCAGGGGGTACAGCGTCGTCCCCGGTCTGCACCGAATCCCATGCGGGGCCGGACCAGCTGAACCACGTAATGCCAGCCGACCAGCAAACCGGGCACCAGAGCGGGCAGGGCCAGTTCCACGACCATGATGCGGTTGAGCGTGGACGTGGTGAGAACCACCACCGCGCCCAGACAGGCCTGCACCAATCCCAGCCGCAGCACCTGCCAGATTCCGAAAGGGACGGCACCCTCCACCATGACCGGGCTCATCCCCCCTGCCTCAAAGACCAGGCGCTGACCATCATCCCGGCTACCAGCAAAGGCACACACAAGCCGCTCAGCCGGCGGGCCTGGGCGATCGACCCGGCGAGAAACGACCGCATAAACGGCAACTGCGACGTGGCCAGAGCCAGCACCGCCAGGGCG
>VERU01000626.1 GCA_018882485.1 Rhodoferax sp.
GCAATGGACACCCGAACGGGCAGCGGCGGTCTGCAGCATCGACGCGGAGCAGATACGACGGCTCGCTCAAGCCTACGGGGCCTGTCGGGGCGACAAAGGGCCTGCAGCGATCCGCCTCAATTACGGCATGCAGCGCGTGCGAGGGGGAGGCAACGCCGTGCGACTGATCGCGGGGCTTCCGGCCCTGATCGGGGCCTGGAGGCATCCTGCGGGGGGGATGCTGATGAGCAGTTCGGGCAATTTTCCCGTGAACCGCGCCGCCCTGCAACGGCCTGACCTGCTGGCCGGCCGGAACCCGCGTATGCTGAACATGAGCACGATTGGCAACGACCTGATCCGCCCCAGCAGCGTCGAATTCGGCCCGGCAATCGAGGCGTTGATCGTCTACAACAGCAACCCGCTGGCTGTAGCCCCGGAGTCGGCCAAAGTGGCCAAAGGCTTTGCGAGGGATGACCTGTTCACCGTGGTACTGGAGCACTTCCAGACCGACACGGCCGACTTCGCCGACTACCTTCTGCCGGCGACAACCCAGCTCGAACATTGGGATATTCACGCCGGCTACGGACATACCGACGTGCTGCTCAACAGGCCGGCCGTCGCCCCCTTGGGCGAATCGCGGACCAATACGGCGATCTTCCGGGATCTGGCCCGGCGGATGGGCTTCGAGCACCCCGCCTTCGAGGAGAGCGACGAACAACTGTGCCGCCTGGCCTACGGGAGCGCTGTGGACTTTGATTCCATCAGAGAGAAAGGCTTCGCCAAACTGCCCGGATCGCAGGCACCTTTTGCGCAAGGAAGCTTTCCGACGCCGTCAGGACGATGTGAGTTCTACAGCCAGCGCCTGGCGGACCAGGGGCTGGATGGTCTGCCGGACTATCTGCCGAACCGAGAGGGTCCCGGTTCCGACGCCAGATATCCCTTGGCCATGATCTCCCCCCCAGCGCGAAACTTCCTGAACTCCAGCTTCGTGAACCTGCAGAGCCTGCGGGACATCGAAGGAGAGCCAGTGCTGGAAATGCACGAGACCGATGCCTTGCACCGAAACATCCAGGACGGGTCGATGGTCCGCATCTACAACGATCGGGGCAGCTACCACTGTCGTGCTCGCGTCAACGCACGAGCACGACCGGGCGTCGTGAACGGTATGGGTATCTGGTGGCGACGGTTCGGGCCTCGGGGCACCAACGTCAACGAACTGACAGGTCAGGCCCTCACCGACCTGGGCCGGGGGGCAACCTTCTATGACTGCCTCGTGGAAGTGGAGGCAGCGACCGAATAAGGTAGCCTGACGATGTCCTACTTTCACACGGGAATCCGCACTATCATCGGCGCAGAGGCGTTTCACTGTCCTGTTCGGGATGGGAAGGAGTGGGACCACCT
>VERU01000627.1 GCA_018882485.1 Rhodoferax sp.
CGGTTGTACAGCGCCAGCAGCGCATCGACCACCGCTTCTCGCACGCCCGAGTGGCCGCGCGCCAGGCTGGTCGCCTTGAGCAGCAGGATCAAGCGCACCACTTCGGGCGACAGCAACTCGCCCACGCCCACGGCATGCGAGCGGAGCAGGTTGAGCTGCAGGGTGGCCAGATCGTCGTGGCCGATGCGCTGGTTGGCCAGCTTGCCAAAGCCGGTGTTCACGCCGTACACCGCCGCATGGCCCGCGGCGGCCTGCTGCACCAGCGCGGCACTGGCCCGGATGCCGGCCCGGCAGGCCGCGTCCAGCGTGATGGGCCGCCCCGACGCGCTCAGGTGCCGCAGTTGCGCCAGATTGAGCTGGCCCGGCACCAGGGTGTCCAGGTCGCCTGCGGTCATGCGCCCACCATGGGCAGGTTCAGGCCGTTGGCGCGGGCGCTCTCCCGGGCGATGGGGTAGCCGGCGTCGGCATGGCGCATCACGCCGGTGGCCGGGTCGTTGAACAGCACCCGCGAGAGGCGTTCGTCGGCCTCGGCACTGCCGTCGCAGACGATCACCACGCCCGAGTGCTGGGAGTAGCCCATGCCCACGCCGCCGCCGTGGTGCAGGCTGACCCAGGTGGCGCCGCTGGCGGTGTTGAGCAGCGCATTCAGCAGCGGCCAGTCGCTGACGGCATCGCTGCCGTCCTTCATGGATTCGGTCTCACGGTTGGGCGAGGCCACCGATCCGCTGTCGAGGTGGTCGCGTCCGATCACGATGGGTGCGCTCAATTCGCCCGTGCGCACCATCTCGTTGAACATCAGGCCGGCCCGGTGCCGTTCACCCAGACCGATCCAGCAGATGCGCGCGGGCAGCCCCTGGAAGGCGATGCGCCGGCCCGCCATGTCCAGCCAGCGGTGCAGATGGGTGTGCTCGGGGAACAGTCGCTTCATGGCGGCATCGGTCTTGCGGATGTCTTCGGGGTCGCCGCTGAGCGCCACCCAGCGGAATGGCCCCACACCGCGGCAGAACAGCGGTCGCACATAGGCCGGCACGAAGCCGGGGTAGTCGAAGGCATTGGCCACCCCGAAATCCTTGGCCACCTGGCGCAGGTTGTTGCCGTAGTCCACGGTGGGAATGCCCATGCGGTGAAAGTCGAGCATCGCGCGCACGTGGGTGGCACACGACTCGCCCGCCGCCTGCTTGAGTTCGGCATGCCGGGCCGGGTCCTGCCGCGCGGCCAGCCAGCGCTCCACGCTCCAGCCCGCAGGCAGGTAGCCGTTGATGATGTCGTGCGCCGAGGTCTGGTCGGTCACGATGTCGGGTCGCGGGCCGCCAGCCTGGGCGCGCCGCACCATCTCGGGCAGCAGTTCGGCGGCGTTGCCGCAGACCCCGATGGATAC
>VERU01000628.1 GCA_018882485.1 Rhodoferax sp.
ATCAACGGCTGCGCCCCTTGCCCTCTTCGGCCTTCTTGCGCAGGAAAGCCGGCAGCAGCGATGCGGTTTCATCCACGCTGTAGGCCATCTCCGATTTGGCCACGTTCCGGCGGGACATGCGCATGGCGGAGTAATGCACCTCCTTGGCCATCATCTGGAGGTCATCGTCGGCCAGGATGCGCAGCCGGTCGAGCTTGTCGCGCAGCCAGGGGTGGTGGCCGAAGCCGGCCTGCAGATCGTCCATCATGGCGCGGACTTCGCCCACGCGGCCCGTCTGGGCGAGATCGCGCAGCGTCTGGCTGGCCTGGGCAAACGCCACCTCCAGCAGACGGCGCTGGACGGACTCGTCCACCGGCAGCGCGGCCATGGCCTCGGGATGAAGTACCGGCAGGCTGAGCAAGGGTGCGTTGATGCGGACGGTGGTGCCCTCCAGGGTCCGGGCCTGCAGGCTCACGGCCAGCAGGTCCCGGCGGGTGTCCGAACCCTGGCTGTACACCTGCCCCGTCATCGAGGGGCTGACATGCAGGCGCAGGGCCAGCCAGACTTCTGCGCCCCAGGCCTGGTCGGGCAACCGGTAGCTGCCGTCGGGGTTGCGCTGCACCAGACCCAGGGCTTCGACGATGACACCGGCGCCGGGGATCAGGCTCAGGTCGAGCTGGCGCAGGCACAAGGCCTGCAGCAGCGAGAACTCCTCGTCGAAGTTGTCGTGCAGGTCTTGGGCCGTCTGGCCGTAGTACTGCTGGCCGCCGCCGGCGCGGGCCATGGCGACCATCAGGTTCTCGTTGAAGCCCTGGCCCAGGCCCACTGTGCTGGTGCTCACGCCCCGGGCCAGCCAGCGCTGGCAGTGCTGCTCGATGGTTGCCGGGTTCACCACGCCGTGGTTGGCCTGTCCGTCGGACAGCAGCAGCACGCGTGAGATGTCACCGGCCGTCCCGCCTTCGAGCTGACGGGCACCCGCCTCCCAGCCGGCAAACAGGTCGGTGCTGCCGCCGCTCTCGATGCCGGCAAGGGCTGCGGTGACCTCGCTCAGGGAGGTCACCGGTGCCAGGGCGCGCAGCAGCTGAACCTGGTCGTCGTAGAGCACCACCGCCAGCTGGTCGGCCGGGGTCATGCGGCTGGCGATGTACTCGACACAGCGCAGGGCCTCGCTCAGGGGGCGGCCGCTCATGCTGCCCGAACGGTCCACTACCAGGGCCAGCCGCTTGGGCGGGGCGGGACGGTGGTGAGCACCCGGGTCTGCCGGCTGGTCGGGGGCTTGTACCCGCACGATCAGGTCCAGCGTGCCGCCCGAGGCCGGGACGGCGGCGATGACCGGGGAGAAAAGGAGGGGGGGGGTGGGGGCGAGCGGGGGAGGGGGCATGGTTTGCGGCAT
>VERU01000184.1 GCA_018882485.1 Rhodoferax sp.
GTGGGTGGGCTTGGTGGTGATGCGGGTCACCGAGTTGTGGATGCCGCCGCGTGTGCCGGTGATTTCGGCACCGGGGGTGTTGATGATCTTTTCCTGGGCGTGGTACATCATCACCATGCCGGGGTTGACGCGCTGGCTCACCACCGCACGCGCCGCAATGGCCCCGTTGGTGTTGAACAGCTCCACCCAGTCGTTGTCGGCAATGTCGGCGCTTTTTGCGTCGTCCTCGCTCAGCCAGATGACGGGGCCGCCCCGGTTCAGGGTCAGCATGTGCAGGTTGTCGCTGTAGGTGCTGTGGATGCCCCACTTCTGGTGCGGCGTGATGAAGTTGAGGACGATCTCGGCGTGCCCGTTGGGCCGCAGTCCCTTGACCAGGTCGGTGGTCTTCAGGTCCACCGGCGGACGGTAGGTGGAGAACCCCTCACCGAAGGCGATCATCCAGGGGTGATCCTGGTAGAACTGCTGGCGACCGGTCAGGGTGCGCCAGGGGATGAGTTCATGCACATTCGTGTAACCGGCGTTGTAGGACACCGTCTCGCTCTCGATACCGCTCCAGGTGGGGGAGCTGATGATCTTGCGGGGCTGCGCCTGAATATCGCGATAGCGGATCTTTTCGTCCTCGCGGTAACGGGCCAGATGGCTGTGATCGCGACCGGTCTGGCGGCCCAGTGCCTCCCAGGCCTTGACGGCCACATGGCCATTGGTCTCGGGCGCCAGCTGCAGGATCACCTCGCAGGCGTCGATGTCGGTCACGATGCGGGGCAGACCCTGGGTGGGACCGGACTGGCGGGTCAGTCCATTGAGCTGCCCGAGCTGTTCCACCTCGGTCTCGGTCTTCCACGCGATGCCCTTGCCGCCGTTGCCCAGCCGGTTCATGAGCGGGCCCAGCGCGATGAAGCGCTGGTAGACAGCCGGGTAGTCGCGCTCGACCACGGTGATCTGCGGTGCGGTCTTGCCGGGAATCAGGTCGCACTCGCCCTTGCGCCACTCGCGCACCTCGAACGGCTGGGCCAGTTCGGCCGGGCTGTCGTGCATCAGCGGGGTGAGTACCACTTCCTTTTCCACACCGAGGTGACCGACGCAGACTTCGCTGAAGGACTTGGCGAAACCCTTGTAGATCTCCCAGTCGCTGCGGCTCTGCCAGACCGGATCGACCGCCGCCGACAGCGGGTGGATGAAGGGGTGCATGTCGCTGGTGTTGAGGTCGTTCTTCTCGTACCAGCTGGCAGTGGGCAGCACGATGTCCGAATACAGGCAGGTCGTGCTCATGCGGAAGTCCAGCGTGACCAGCAGGTCGAGCTTGCCCTGGGGGGCCTGTTCATGCCAGCGCACCTCGGCCGGCCGGGCATCGTCCACGCCGAGGTCCTGCCCCTGCACGCCATGCTCGGTGCCCAGCAGGTGCTTGCAGAAGTACTCGTGGCCTTTTCCCGACGAACCCAGCAGGTTGGAGCGCCAGACGAACATGTTGCGCGGCCAGTTTTCAGGGGCATCCGGATCCTCGCAACTCATCTCGAGCGATCCATCCCGCAGGGCCCGCACCACATGGTCGCGGGGATCGAGTCCGGCCGCCTGCGCATCACGCACCACCTGCATCGGATTGGTCCTGAGCTGCGGCGCGCTGGGCAGCCAGCCCATGCGCTCGGCACGCACGTTGTAGTCGATCATGCTGCCGGCGAAACGCTGGCGGTCGGCCAGCGGCGAAACCACATCGGCCAGGTCCAGCTTCTCGTAGCGCCACTGATCGGTGTGGGCGTAGAAAAAACTGGTGCTGTTCTGCTGGCGCGGCGGACGGAGCCAGTCCAGGGCGAACGCCAGCGCGGTCCAGCCAGTCTGGGGCCGCAGCTTCTCCTGCCCGACATAGTGGGCCCAGCCACCGCCACTCTGGCCGATGCAGCCGCACAGCATCAGCAGATTGATGACCCCCCGGTAGTTCATGTCGGCGTGGTACCAGTGGTTGATGGCGGCACCGATGATCACCATCGACCGGCCGTGGGTGCGATGGGCGTTGTCGGCGAATTCACGGGCCACGGTGATGACCTGCTCCCGCGGCACACCGGTGATGGACTCCTGCCAGGCCGGCGTATAGGGGGCGTTGTCGTCGTAGCCGCGCACCGGCCCGCCCAGCCCCCGGTCGATGCCGTACTGGGCCACCTGCAGGTCGAAGACCGTGGCCACGAGCACCTGTCGCTCATCGCCGGCCTTGCCCAGCCGCAGCGGCACGGCGGGAACCCGCGCGAGGTTGATGTCGCCATCGACCGGGTTGGCCGGGAAATTCGGCGTCTCGCGGCCTCCGAAATAGGGGAAGGCCACCTCCACCACCTCGTGCTGCTGCGCCCCATCTTCCAGCACCGAGAGCTTGAGCTGGACCGGCGCATCACCCCGGGCCTCGCGCGCCTCCAGGTTCCACTTGCCCGCATCGGCCCGGCCGTCGGCGCCCCAGCGAAAGCCGATGGAGCCATTGGGCAGCACCGCCTTGCCCCGCACGTCGAAGGCAACCGTCTTCCATTCGGGATGGTTGTCCTGGCCCAGCCGGCCGTTGAAGTCACTGGCCCGCAGATAGCGGTCGGGCACCAGCGCCATGCGGCCGTCGGGCAGGGTCTGCTCCCGCAGCATCACCAGCATCGGCAGATCGGTGTAGCGACGCGCATAGTCGTCGAAATAGCGGCTGCGTTCGCCCTGCGCCGGAAAGTAGAACTCGCGCAGCACGACATGGCCCATCGCCATGGCCAGCGCGGCATCGGTGCCTTGCTTGGGGTGCAGCCACAGGTCCGACAGCTTGGCCACCTCCGAATAATCCGGCGTCACCGCGACGGTCTTGGTCCCCTTGTAGCGGACTTCCGTGAAGAAATGGGCGTCCGGTGTCCGGGTCTGGGGCACGTTGGAGCCCCAGGCGATGATGTAGCTGCTGTTGTACCAGTCGGCCGACTCGGGCACGTCAGTCTGTTCCCCCCAGGTCTGGGGACTGGCCGGCGGCAGGTCGCAATACCAGTCGTAGAAACTCATGCACACCCCGCCGATCAGGCTGAGGTAGCGGCTGCCGGCGGCATAGCTGACCATGGACATGGCCGGGATCGGCGAGAAGCCGATGATGCGGTCCGCCCCGTACTTGCGAATGGTGTAGACATTGGCAGCGGCGATGAGGGTGTTGACCTCCTCCCAGGTGGACCGCACCATGCCGCCCATGCCACGGACCTGCTGGTAATCGCGCCGCGCCGCGTCGTCCTCGACGATCATCGCCCAGGCGTCCGGCGCCGAGGGGGCCAGCTTGAGCGCGGCGCGCCAGCGCTCCAGCAACCGCCCGCGCACCATCGGGTATTTCACGCGGTTGGCCGAATACAGGTACCAGCTGTAGGAAGCGCCACGGGCACAGCCGCGCGGCTCGTGGTTGGGCATGTCCCAGCGGGTGCGCGGATAGTCGGTCTGCTGGGTTTCCCAGGTGACGATGCCGCCCTTGACATAGATCTTCCAGGAGCAGGAACCGGTGCAGTTCACACCGTGCGTGGAGCGCACGATCTTGTCGTGCGCCCAGCGGTTGCGGTAGGCGTCCTCCCAGGTACGGTCCTCCGGGGTCGTCACGCCGTGGCCCTGGGCGAATGGCTCGCGTGGCAGATTGAAATGGGTCAGTCGGTCGAGAAAATGGCTCATGGGGTTCTCCCGGTCAGGGCGCTCTCAGCAGGGATTGGCGGCGCCGCGGCGGGCGTACATCCACCCGTTGAGCGTTACGTTGAAGGCAAAGAAGACGGCCAGGCCGTAGAAAACCGGCGTGGCCGACTGGTAGGCAGCGAAGGAGCCCGCGAACAGCATGCCGAAAAGAAAGGGACCGTAGGCAGCTATGGCACCGGTGAAGCCGATCACTCCCCCGGCCTGGCGCGGCTCGAACAGCATGGGCATCTGCTTGAAGGTGGAGGCATTGCCGACGCCGGCGAAAAAGAACAGGACCAGCATCGCTGTCACGAATGCGGGGAAAGAGGCCAGACCGGCCGGATGCGTCAGGGTGCTCACCCAAAGGGTTGCGGCCAGCATGCCCAGACCGGCCCACTGGGTGACCCGGGCACCACCCAGGCGATCCGACAGGGGACCCGCCAGCACCCGGGCGACGGAGCCGACCAACGGTCCCCAGAAGGCCCAGGCCAGGGGATCCGGTGCGCCCTCGAAGCTGCCGAACAGCTGCTTGATCAGCAACGGGAAGGTTGCCGACAGGCCGGAGAAAGCGCCGAACGTCATGATGTAGAGCGAGGTCATGCTCCAGGTGTGCCGGGACCGGAAGATGTCGAACTGCTGCGCGAACTGGGCCTTGATGGGGATGCTGCGCAGCAGGAACCAGGCGCTGATGCCGAATACCAGCACGAACGGAATCATCACTGCAGCAGCGTTCTGCAACCAGACCTGGCTCTGCACGCCACCCCGCGTCAGGGTCTGGGATCCACCCATGAATCCGGCTCCCCCAAGCAGTGCGAAGCCAATGACCCAGGGGGTGATGAACTGCACGATGGAGACACCGAAATTGCCAACGCCCGCCTGGATGGCCAGTGCCGTTCCCTGCAGCCGCCGGGGAAAGAACAGGCTGGTGGAGGGCATGAAGGAGGAAAAATTGCCGCCACCAAGACCCGCCAGGAAGGCCAGGGCCAACAGCACAGCGTAGGGGGTCGCCGGATCCTGCACGGCCTGGAACCACCCGATCAGCGGGACCAGCAGGCTCAGCGTGGACAGGGCGACGACGCGGCGGGTGCCGTACATCGGCGTCAGGAACATGTGAACCAGACGCAGCGTGCCGCCGGCCAGCCCCGGCATGGCCGCAAGCCAGAACAACTGGGCGGGTGTGAACCGGAAGCCAACCTGGGGCAGGCGAACCACCAGTGCCGAGACCAGGAACCAGGCCATGAAGGCCAGCGTCAGATTCAGCGTGGTGATGGTCAGGGTACGCCAGGCAAAGCGCGAGCCGCCGGACTTCCAGAACATCTCGTTCTCGGGCTCCCAGCGAACCAGCCATCCTTCGGAGGAGTTCAGAGCTTCGTCGTGTTTCATGATGCTTGCGCGGAGTTCAGGAAAGGAATCAGCGGGGTGCCGGCTGCGGCGCGGCCGGGCTCGGGGCGCCCAGGATGTCGGAGCGTCGCACCTCGGTCCAGTACATCCAGATCAGCGACACCCAGACCACGCCATACATGAGCATGAACGCGCTGGAGCGAACACCGGTCAGATCAACCAGCACCCCGAAAAGAATGGGCAGGACAAAGCCACCCAGACCGCCCGCCAGTCCGACGATGCCGCTGATGGTGCCGATGTTTGCCGGATAGTCGTCCGCGATGTACTTGAAGACACTGGCCTTGCCGAAAGCCCAGGCGATCCCCAGGATGAACAGCAGCAAGGTGAAGGCCTGGACGCTGAGGCCGATCGCGAACTGCCGGGGACCATTGGCCGTCTGGATGGTGAAATCGGTCTGCGGGTACGACAGCAGGAACAGGCAGATCCAGCTGACCCACAGCACCCACCAGGTCACCGTATGGGCACCGTGCCGGTCGCTGAGCCAGCCACCCACGGCACGCAGCACACCTCCCGGCAGGGAAAAGCAGGCGGCCAGCAAGGCGGCAGTGCGGATGTCCAGCCCGTACTCGCCGATGTAGTACTGCACCATCCACAACGCCAGTGCCACATAGCCGCCAAACACGATGCTGTAGTACTGGCAATACTTCAGCACCCGGGGATCGCGCTGGGCCCGCAACTGCTCGCCCAGGCTCTGGCGGGTGTCGACCCGATGCGACGGGTCGCTGTGCGAGAACATCCAGAAC
>VERU01000185.1 GCA_018882485.1 Rhodoferax sp.
GGTTGGGCGCGAGCTTGCGCACGATCCATTCGGCGGCCACGCTGGCCGGTGGATTCCACAGCCAGACGGCCGCGTCAAAGCCCACACTGGCCAGATGGGGCAACTGCTCGGTCAGCTGCAACTCGACCTGCACACCCGAGTGCAGGCGCTGGAAGTCCGTCAGGGCAGGGCCGACCCACAAGCGGCCAAAGCCGAAGCTGCTGACCAGGCGGATGGGCCCCGAGGGCTGGCTTTGCTGCTCGCGCAATTCGTTTTCGGCGGCGGCGAAATCCTGCAGGATGCGGCGCGCGCGCTCGCACAGGGCGTGGCCCTCGGTGGGCGGGCTGACGCGGCGTGTGGTGCGCTGGAACAGGCGCACGCCCAGCCGGGCTTCCAGCGCGGCCAGGCGCTTGGTCGCCACCGGGGGCGTCAGCCGCAAAGCCTGGGCTGCTTTGGCCAGGCTGCCCTGGGCCTGCACGGCCAGCACGAGTTCGAGGTCACTGCGTTCCATTGTTTCTGAATTGAAAATAATCAATTGCCTGATTATTTCCAATTGTGCCGCTAAGCTTGGGCCATGTTCAATGGTTTCCAGGTCCGGACGGTCGAGCGCAACGGGGTGCGCTTGCACACCCGTGTGGGTGGCAGCGGCACGCCTTTGCTGCTCCTGCACGGTCACCCGCAAAGCATGGCCATGTGGCACCAGGTGCTGCCGACGCTCGCTGCCCGGCACACGGTGGTGCTGATGGACCTGCGCGGCTACGGCGATTCGTCACGCCCCGCACCCGATGCGCAGCACCTGAACCACAGCAAGCGCGAAATGGCGCTGGACGCTGTGGCCGTCATGCAGGCCCATGGCTTTGCGTGGTTCGACGTGCTGGCGCATGACCGCGGTGCCCGTGTGGCGCACCGCCTGGCCTTTGATCACCCGCAGGCGGTGCAGCGCCTGATGCTGCTGGACATCGCGCCCACGCTGGCCATGTACAAAAACACCAGCGAGGCTTTTGCCCGCGCCTACTGGCACTGGTTTGCGCTGATCCAGCCTGCGCCCTTGCCCGAAGCCCTGATCGACAGCGACCCCGTCCGCTATGTGCGCAGCGTGATGGGGGGACGCCATGCAGGCCTGACCCCGTTCACCCCCGAAGCCCTGGCCGAATACGAGCGTTGCGCGGCCATCCCCGGCACGGGCAGCTCGATTTGCGAGGATTACCGCGCCAGTGCCGGCATCGACCTCGAACACGACCGCGCCGATGTGCAGGCGGGCCACCGCCTAAGCCAGCCGCTGCGCGTGCTGTGGGGCCAGCATGGCGCGGTCGGCCGCTGCTTTGATGTGCTGGCGCTCTGGCGCGAGCGTGCCGCCCACGTGAGCGGCCAGGCCCTGCCTTGCGGGCACTATCTGGCCGAAGAACTGCCCGATGCGGTGGTCCAGCAGGCGCTGCATTTCTTTGAATCCCCACAGGAGTCTTCATGAGCAAAAAACACCGCATCGCCGTCATCCCGGGCGATGGCATTGGCAAGGAAGTCATGCCCGAGGGCCTGCGCGTGCTCGACGCCGCCGCACGCAAATTTGGCATCGACCTGCAATTCGACCATTTCGATTTTTCGAGCTGGGACTATTGCGAAAAACACGGCCAGATGCTGCCCGACAACTGGAAGGACCAGATCGGCGGCCACGACGCGATTTATTTCGGCGCGGTGGGCTGGCCCGACAAAATCCCTGACCATGTCTCGCTGTGGGGCTCCCTGCTGCTGTTTCGCCGCGAATTCGACCAGTACGTCAACCTGCGTCCCGCCCGCCTGATGCCGGGTATCGTGGCGCCGGTGGTTCGGCGTGATGGCAGTCCCCGTCAGCCCGGCGAAATCGACATGTGCATCGTGCGAGAGAACACCGAGGGCGAATACTCCAGTATCGGCGGCCGGATGTACCCGGGCACGGAACGGGAAATCGTCATGCAGGAAACGGTGATGTCCCGCATCGGGGTGGACCGGGTGCTGCGTTACGCCTTCGAACTGGCGCGCTCGCGTCCCCGACGTCGCCTGACCAGTGCCACCAAGTCCAACGGCATCGCCATCACCATGCCCTACTGGGATGAACGGGTGGCCGAGATGGCGAAGCACTACCCCGAGGTGACGGTGGACAAGTTCCACATCGACATCCTGACGGCCCATTTCGTGCAGCGGCCGGACCATTTTGATGTGGTGGTGGCCAGCAACCTGTTCGGCGACATCCTCAGCGATCTGGGCCCGGCCTGCACCGGCACCATCGGCATCGCCCCCAGTGCCAACCTGAATCCCGACCGGCGCCATCCCTCCCTGTTCGAACCGGTGCACGGGTCGGCTCCGGACATTGCCGGCCTGGGCATCGCCAACCCGATCGGACAGATTTGGAGCGGCGCGCTGATGCTCGACTTCCTGGGCTACAAGTCTGCCCACGACGCCATCCTGAACGCCATCGAAACCGTGCTCGACCCGAAATCGGGCGGACCGCGCACGCCGGACCTGGGTGGTCGGGCCCGTACCGCCGATCTCGGCCGCGCGGTGACTGCCGCCTTGATGCCGGGGTGACAAACCTGACTAGAATCCTCGACGGTTGACGCACCGTTCGGATGCCGTCGCCTTGGTCCTGCGCTGCAACCCGACGCGCGCGCACCTTCAACATCGATCTGCGGGGATACATGTGAACAAAACAGAACTCATCGAACACATTGCAGCCAGCGCCGATCTCTCCAAGGCGTCGGCCACCCGTGCGCTGGAAGCCACGCTGGACGCGGTCACCGCCTCGCTGCGCAGCGGCGACTCGGTTTCGCTGGTCGGTTTTGGCACCTTTCTGGTGGGCGAGAGGGCGTCGCGCCAGGGACGCAACCCGCGCACAGGTGCCCAGATTAAAATCCAGTCTGCCAAGGTTCCCAAATTCCGCGCGGGCAAGGCCCTGCGGGATGCATTGAACTGAGGCCGGTTCACAGCGGGGTGCTTAGCTCAGTTGGTAGAGCGGCGCCCTTACAAGGCGTAGGTCGGCGGTTCGAGCCCGTCAGCACCCACCACCCGCTCCAAGGCGAACCCCGTGTTCGCCTTTCGTTTTTTTCTGGAGTCTGCGCGCATGTTCGATTTCGTCCGCCAGCACACGAAGATCATGATGTTCGTGCTGTTTCTGCTGGTCATTCCCTCGTTCGTGTTGTTTGGCATCGACGGCTACAACTCGCTGCGTGCAGGGGGCGATGTCGTGGCCACGGTGGCGGGTCAGGACATCACCAGCAACGAGTGGGATTCGGCCCACCGGGCCGAGGTGGAGCGTTTGCGGGCCGCCATGCCCAATCTCGATCCCAAGCTGCTGGATTCGGAACAGGGCCGGCAGGCCACGCTGGAGCGTCTGGTGCGTGAGCGGGTTCTGATGAAGGCAGCCGAGGACCTGAGACTCCAGACCACGGACGCGCGGCTCGCCCAGGCATTGCAGGAAAATCCGTCCATCGCGGATCTGCGTCGGCCCGATGGCAGTCTGGACATGGATCGCTATCGGCAACTGGCTGCCAGCCAGGGACTGACGCCAGAGGGATTCGAAGCGCGGGTCCGACGCGATCTGTCGCAGCGCCAGATCGAGTCTGCCCTGACCGCGTCCGGCCTCGTGCCGCCGTCCGTGGCCGCCGTGTCGCTCAACGCCTTTTTCGAGCGACGGGAGGTGCGCGTTGCCCGTTTTGCCGCGGCCGATTTCGCGACCCGGCTGGCCCCGAGCGATGCTGAACTGGAAGCCTATTACAAGGCCCACCCGGGTGAGTTTCAAGCGCCAGAGCAGATGCGGGTCGAGTACCTGGTGTTGGATCTGGATGCCGTCAAGCGCGGCATTGCCATCAGCGAGGCCGATTTGCGGACCTACTATGAACAGAATGCGGCTCGCCTGGCCTCGGCCGAGGAGCGGCGCGCCAGCCATATCCTGATTGCGTCGCCCAAGGATGCTCCGGCCGCCGAACGGGAAAAGGCCCGCCAGCGGGCGGCAGAGCTGGTGGTCCAGGCCCGCAAGTCGCCCGATGCTTTTGCGGAACTGGCCCGCAAGCATTCGCAGGACGCCGGCTCGGCGACCCGTGGTGGTGACCTGGATTTCTTTGGCCGGGGGGCCATGGTCAAACCCTTTGAAGATGCCACTTTTGCGATGAAAAAGGGGGACATCAGTGACGTCGTGGCGTCCGACTTCGGGTACCACATCATCAAGCTTACCGACATCAAGCTGCCCGCACAGCGTAGCTTCGAGGAAATGCGCGCCAAGCTGGAGGCCGATTTGCGTGCCCAGCAGGCGCAGCGCAAATTTGCCGAAAGCGCCGAAGTCTTTACCAACACGGTCTACGAGCAGTCGGACAGCCTCAAGCCCGAAGCGGACAAGCTCAAGCTCGACATACGGACGGCGGACAAGCTGACCCGGGAGGGCGCGGCGGCCTTGTCGGCGCAATTGGGGAACCCCAAGGTGCTGGCTGCCCTTTTCTCGCCCGATGCGATCGACAAGAAGCGCAATACCGAAGCCATCGAAACCGGGCCGAGCCAGCTGCTGTCTGCCCGTGTGGTGCAGCACACGCCGGCCCGCACCTTGCCGCTGGAGGAAGTCCGCGCGGCGGTCCGGGAACGGGTGGTGGCCTCGCAATCGGCCGAACTGGCTCGCAAGGAAGGTGCCGCCAAGCTGACCGCCTGGATGGCCGACCGCAGCGCCGCCTCCCTGCAGGCGCCCGTGGTCGTATCGCGTGACAAGCCGCAGAACCTGCCCCCCGAGATCGTCAAGGCGGCTCTGCGTGCTGATCCGTCGAAATTGCCCGCCCTCGTGGGTGTGGACCTCGGCCCACAGGGGTATGCCGTGGTCGGTGTGGACAAGATCGTGCCCCGTGATCCGCCGGCGGAATCGGTGGCCCAGCAGGAGCAGACCGCCTACGCCCAGGGTTGGTCGGCTGCGGAAGTGCAGGCCTATTACGAAGGACTCAAGGATCGGTACAAGGTCAGTTTTCGGGCCCCTAAGCCCAAGCTGTCTCAGTGAGTCGGTGACGCAGGCCCCAGGGCTCTGGCTGGTTGGATTGCATCGCCTTTCATGACCCCGTCGAACCGACCCCCCCTCGAGGTGGACATGGAGTCGCTGCCGGGCCACGCCATCCGCCGGCTGCACCAGATTGCGGTGGCCATCTTTTTGCAGGAAGGCGCCGAGCATGGGCTCACGCCCGTGCAGTACGCGGCCGTCCAGACCCTGGCGACTTCGCCCGGTATCGATCAACGGTCTCTGGCGCGGGCCATCGGTCTGGACACCTCGACCCTGGGAGGCGTCATCGATCGCCTGGAGAGCCGTGGGCTGGTACAGCGTCAGGCGTCGCGCGAAGACCGGCGCGTGCGCTTGCTGGTGTTGACCGAGGCGGGAGCCTCCCTGCTGGAGCGGGCGATACCTGCGATGCGCCGGGCCCAGGAGCGTATCCTCGAACCCCTGCAACCTGCCGACCGGGAGCGGTTCATGCGGCTGGTGCGCACCCTGGTCGTTGCCAACAACGAACTGAGCCGGGCTCCCAGCGAACCCGTTTGAGCCGTTCCAGGCAGCGAGGGGCTGAAGCGGGTGACTGCCTATCCTGCCATTGGCGGGGCCAGCGCATCCGCCCAGCTCTCGGCCGTGGCCACCTGACCACTGCTCGACGTGGGCCACTGAAGCCAGAGAAACAAAAAACCCTGCTACCGTATTGATAGCAGGGTTTCCTTTGTTTACTTGGGGTGGCTGATGGGACTCGAACCCACGACGACAGGAATCACAATCCTGGACTCTACCAACTGAGCTACAGCCACCGCTCGTGCTGATT
>VERU01000629.1 GCA_018882485.1 Rhodoferax sp.
CCAGCGGGTGGTTGCCATCCAGCACCACATGTTCCGGATACAGGTCGGTCACGGTGTAGACCGCCTCCCGGGGCGCATCGGGGTTGCAGCCGGGCGGCAGCGCACGGCCATCGAAGCGCATGCCCTCCTCGATGTCGGGCGGGAAGCGTCGGCGGTCTTCCAGCAGGATCAGCTGGTCGTCGAAGTCGCCAAACCCCTGTTCGGGTTCGATCGCCAGGTCCAGCTGAGCCCCGGCCGCATGGCCCTGCAGGGCGTCCTCGATCACGGTCAGCAGATCTTGCCCGCCCACCAGGAATTCCACCGGTTCATCCAGCCGGTCGAGTTCGTCGCCGAGACTGTCTTGCAGTCGCCAGGTCAGCGCCACCACGCAGTGTCTTGAGATTTCCATACGAGAATTGTCGCAGTTCGAGGAGGGTCTGCCCGGTCGGACGGTATCGAAAGGAAGTCGATGGATGTGAACCACGCCCTGCCACTGCTGGGCGGCCTGAGCCCTGACCAATTCATGCGCCGGCACTGGCAGCGCAAGCCGCTGTTGGTTCGACAGGCTGTCGGCCCGGATGCCGCCCCCCTGGACCGTCGGGCGCTTTTTCGCTTGGCGGCGCGCGATGAGGTGCGGTCGCGCCTGGTGGTGCGCAAGGCGTCGCCGCGCCCGGCTGGGCCGGCACCTGACTGGAGCCTGCGGCAGGGCCCTTTTCGCCGATTGCCTCCCTTACGCCAGCCCGCCTGGACGTTGCTGGTGCAGGGGGTCGACGGTCATATCGAGGCCGCGCGCCGGCTGCTTGACGCATTTCGCTTCGTGCCCGATGCCCGGCTGGATGATCTGATGATTAGTTTTGCAACCGATGGCGGCGGCGTGGGTCCGCACTTCGACAGCTACGATGTTTTTCTGCTCCAGGTGCAGGGCCGGCGGCTTTGGCGCATCGGTCGACAGAAGGACATGACCCTGCAGCCGGACATGCCCCTGAAGATCCTGCAGCAGTTCGAGCCGGAGCAGGAGTTTCTGCTGGATGCTGGGGACATGCTGTACCTGCCGCCGCGCTATGCGCACGACGGCATCGCAGTGGGAGACTGCATGACCTGTTCCATCGGGTTTCGCTCGCCCGACCGGGGCCACCTCGCGCGCGAGCTGTTGCAGCGGCTCGGTGACGATGCGGCCGATGCCCTGGGCGGTGATGTGTACCGCGATCCCGGACAGCCTGCCGTGGCCGAGCCGGCGCGGATCCCCAACGATTTGCTGGCTTTTGCGCAGGACAGCGTGCGCCGGGCTCTGGCGCAGCCGGATGTGCTGCGGCGTGCGCTGGGTGAGTGGCTCACCGAGCCCCAGCCTGATGTCTGGTTCGATGGCGGTCGCGCCGTGTCGCATCCAGTC
>VERU01000630.1 GCA_018882485.1 Rhodoferax sp.
GGCCTACACCCTGCTGAACGGGGAGCACGTCAAGATCGATGTGGTTTCGAGCCGTCTTTCGAAGCGGGCGCAAATCTGGATCGATGTCATCGGATTCAGCCTGTTCCTGCTTCCCTTCTGCGCCATCATCCTGTGGCACGGGATCCCGTTCTTCATCAAGGCGCTGAATTCCGGCGAAATGTCGTCGAACGCGGGCGGGCTGCTGCGTTGGCCGGTGTACGCCATGATGCCGCTGGGGTTCGGTCTGCTGATGCTGCAGGGGGTGTCCGAGTTGGTCAAGCGGATCGCCTTCCTGCAAGGCCTGATCCCCGACCCAACCCTCAAGAAAGTAGAAAAAACGGCCGAGGAAGAGCTGGCAGAGGCCATCCGCAAGCTGGCCGAAGAAAAGTCGGCCAAGAACCCCACCTGAGTCGGAACAAACACCATGGAATTCCTTGCTCACAACCTTGCGCCGGTGATGTTCTGCGGGCTCATCGCCTTTTTGATGATGGGTTTCCCGGTCGCCTTCAGTCTGGCGGCGTGCGGCCTGTTCTTTGGCTTCGTGGGGATCGAACTGGGCGTCCTGCCCGAGTCGCTGCTGCAAGCACTCCCGCTACGCATATTCGGCATCATGCAGAACGACACCCTGCTGGCCATACCGTTTTTCACGCTGATGGGGCTGATCCTGGAGCGCAGCGGGATGGCCGAGGATCTGCTGGACACCATAGGCCAGTTGTTCGGACCGTTGCGTGGAGGCCTGGCCTTTGCGGTGATCTTCGTGGGCGCCTTGCTGGCCGCGACCACGGGCGTTGTGGCAGCGTCGGTCATCTCTATGGGCCTGATTTCGCTGCCCATCATGTTGCGCTATGGTTACGACCGCCGTGTGGCCTCCGGGGTGATTGCTGCATCTGGAACACTGGCCCAAATCATCCCGCCCTCACTGGTGTTGATCGTGCTGGCCGACCAACTCGGCCGCAGCGTGGGCGAGATGTACAAGGGTGCCTTCATCCCGGGCTTCATGTTGACGGGACTGTACGTGGCGTACATCATCCTCCTGACCTTCTTCAAGCCGCAGTGGGTACCCGCCCTGCCACCCGAGGCGCGAACGATACGGGAAGACAACGGAACCAGTGGACTCCGGTCCCTGCTCGTGCTGACGGTCCTCTCCACAGGCATCGCCGTTTACTTTGGCGAACATTACCAGGATGTACTGAGCTGGTACAAAGGCTCGGAAGTCGCCAACGTCCCGCGCGATGAAACCATCGTGGTTTCCATGTGCGCGGGAGTGATGCTGGCGTTCTCCTTGGCCGTGCTGAACCGGCTGGCCCGCCTGGGATGGCTGTCGCGCATGGCTGAGCGGGTCACGTTCGTCCTCATCCCTCCCCTG
>VERU01000186.1 GCA_018882485.1 Rhodoferax sp.
GCGACAAACAGGTTGGCCGGCTGGTTGTAGATGACCTCGGGCGAACCGATCTGCTGGATTTCGGCCCGGCTCATCACGACCACCCGGTCGGCCAGCGTCATGGCCTCGATCTGGTCGTGGGTCACGTACAAGGTGGTCACACCCAGCGCGTGGTGCAGGTGCTTGATGTGCGAGCGCATGGTCACGCGCAGCTTGGCATCGAGGTTGGACAGGGGCTCGTCCATCAGAAAAACCGAGGGCTGGCGGACGATGGCGCGCGCCAGGGCCACCCGCTGGCGCTGGCCACCGGACAGCTCGCGGGGACGGCGATCCAGGTAGTCAGCGAGTTCCACCTGGTTGGCGGCTCGCATCACCGCCGGATGGATGTCGGCACGGGGTGTTCCGCGGATGCGCAGGGGAAAACTGATGTTTTCGTACACCGTCATGTTCGGGTAGAGCCCGTAACTCTGGAACACCATGGCGACATCGCGGTCCTTGGGTTCGAGCGTATTGACGCAACGGTCGCCAATCCAGATTTCGCCGGTGCTCGGCGATTCGAGCCCAGCCACCATGCGCATGGTGGTGGTCTTGCCGCAGCCGCTGGGCCCGAGCAGCACCAGGAATTCGCCGTCGGCGATGTCGAGTGACATCTGCCGCACACCCAGCACCGGTCCCCAGGACTTGGCGATGTCTTTCAATTGCACTCGGGCCATCGTTTGCCTCAGGCTTGCGGCGCGAGGATCTGCATCCAGATCGCCACGTCATCGATCAGCAGCCATTCGCGCACCAGGCGTTGGCCGGCGAATTCGGCATGGGAGATGCCCAGCAGTTCCACCGGCCGGCCGCTCGGCTCGCCGTAGCGCCCCGGGCCTGCATGGCGGGCCCGCACCCGCCAGCGCAGGGCCACAGCAGGGGACCGTTCGGGGCGACGGCACTCCACCAGGTGCTCGACGCGGAAATCCACCGAGTCGAAAGCCCCGCGCAAGCCGGCCCAGAAGGCGCGCACCTCGGCGTGGCCGTGCAGGGCCTCACCCCCGGGGGCAGCCAGGGCGATGGCCCGGTCACAGGCGGGCTCCAGGGCTGCCACACCGGGTCGGCCCCACAGCGCCTCGTACAGCAGGCGGTAGCTTTGGGCCAGGGGGCGGTCATCGCGCAGGGAGTGGTAGCCGACAGGGGGCGCCGGCATCGCCGGCCTGGCACGAGGCCCCCGCGCGGCCAGCCAAGTGCGTGCCAGCGAGGCCGCATCGCTGCCGATCTGTCGGGCGATGGCGCCCTGGTCGCGCACCAGCCACTCATGCACGATGCGGTTGTCCCTGCAGACGCAATCGGCGATGGTTCGCACATGGATGCGGCGGCCAGTCGGCAGGCCGAAGGCGCCGGGCCCCAGATGGGTCATGGGCGAGAAGATCCGGTGCGACGACAGGAAGCCGCCATCTTCGTCACCGGACTGCAGCACATCCTCGGCCAGCAATTCCCGATCGGGAAAGGCCGCCAGGGTGTCGCGCGTGGACTGGACCACGGCATCGGCCCCGATGCTCACGCCGCCGGGGGTCTCCACCGCACAGTCGGGGCTGTAGTAGCGGTGGATGTCGTCGATGCGTCGCCCCTCCCAGATGCGTTCGGTGATGACCCGGATGTAGTGGTCCAGGTCGGTGAACTCGGCGTCGAAACCCTTCATGCTGCCTCCTCGTTGGGAGGCACGCGGGCCGATTCGCGCACCACCAGCCGCCCGTGTACCACCACATTGCGCCCCGGCGCGCCCTGGCGCTCGCCCAGGTAGCCCTGCAGCAGCTCGACGGTGGCCTCCACCATCGGTTCGACGGGCTGCTCGTAGGTGGTCAGGCGGTAGGATGCCCAGTCGGCCTGCGGCACGTTGTCGAATCCCACCACGGAAACGTCCCCGGGCACCTGCAGCCCGCAGTCGTGGCGCAGCGCATCGAGCACCGCGATGGCCATCTGGTCACCGGCGACGAACACGGCATCGGGTCGATCACCGGGCTGGCTGAACAGGTCGCGCGCGGCCTGCCGCGCCTGCACGACGTCGTAATTGCCGACCGCTCGGGCGTAGATGCGCTGCCCTGCCCGGGCCAGGCCCTCGCGGAAGCCGCGCTCACGCTCCAGGTTGGTGGATGAGTCTTCGCGCCCGGCGATGTAGGCGATGCGCCGGTGTCCACCGGCCACCAGAAACCCGGCGATGGCGCGTCCGCCGCCCTCGTTGTCGGAGCGCACCGAACTCACCTCGGCGCCACCGCCCGAGGCCATGATGCGATTGAACAGCACCACCGGGATGCTGGCGTCGGCACAGCGCTGGGCCAGCGCGGAGGACAGCGTGGTCGCACCCAGCACGATGCCATCGACGTTGTACTGCAGGATTTCGTCCACCAGGCTGTCGGTGTTGCCGCCGTCGCTGATGAAGATCAGCACGTGGTAGCCGTCCTGCTGCAGGCGGCGGGCCAGCCGTTCCAGGACCACCGGATAGAACAGGTTCTCGATGTAGGACAGAACCAGGCCGATGATGCGCGACCGACCGGTGATCAGGCTGCGCGCATGGGCATTGGGGCGGTAACCGAGCTTGCGCGCAGCGGCCTGCACCTTTTGCCGGGTCAGGTCCGACACACTGGCGCCCGCCGTGTAGCAGCGGCTGACGGCGGACTGCGACACGCCGGCGAGCCGGGCGACATCGGTGGAGGTGACCTGGGCTTTCATGCGGCCGTCCATCCGCCATCCACCATGAGGGCGCTGCCGGTCACCAGGGCCGACGCGTCGCTGGCGAGGAACACCACCGCCCCCATCACATCCTGCACCCGGCCGATACGCCCGAGCGCGATGCGGGACTGCACGTAGTCGCGAAACGCCGGATCGGCCAGCATGGGGCGGGTCAGCTCGGTTTCGATGAACGTCGGGCACAGGGTGTTGACCCGTATGCCACTCGGACCGAGTTCCCATGCCAGGGCCTTGCACAGGCCCTCCAGCGCGTGCTTGCTGGCGCAGTACACCGTGCGCTTCGGGCCGCCGACATGCCCCATCTGCGACGAGACATGGATGATGGACCCGGGAAGGCCGGCATCGACCAGGCGACCGGCCACCTCGCGGGACAGGTAGAAAGCGGCCTTGATGTTGAGATCGGTGACGGCGTCGAGGTCACGGTCCTGCAGATCGCGCAGCAATCCGGGCCGGTTGGTGCCCGCGCTGTTGAGCAGCACCTGGTAGGGGGCACGGTCGGCCAAGGCCTGCCGCACGGCCACCGGGTCAGTGACGTCCAGCACCAGCGGCTCGGCCTGTCCGCCCTGCTCACGCAGGGCGTGCGCGGCCTGCTCCAGGCCTTCGGCGGAACGGGCCACCAGGGTCACCCGGGCGCCGGCCTGGGACAAGGCATGGGCCGCTGCCAGGCCTATGCCCCGGCTGGCGCCCACCACCAGCGCGCGCCGGCCGTCGAGCCGGAACGACGGCGTGCGCAGCTTGTCCAGGCCGGCTTCGGGGCTTGCGTCGGACGCCATGGGTTCAGCCACGCGGGGACGGGCGGGGGGCGATGCGCTCACCCCGGTCATAGGTCTCCCAGCCCTGGCCCCGGAAGGGGTCCACACCGAGCTGCTGCATCACGTGCGGAAAATCGACCATCACCCAGTTGTCCACGATCTTGCCGTCTTCGACCTTCCAGAAATCCATGTAACGGATCTCGACGCGCCGGCCGGTGGGGGCGATGCCCATGAACTCGCCGGAATGCGTGGCCTCCTGCCGGCCAAAGGCGGCCATCCACTGGCCCTGCACCAGACGCGCCTCGTCAATGCAGACCTTGTCCGAAAACGCGGCCTGGAAGGGTCGCTGCCAGTTGTCCTGGAACTCGCGCAGGCCGTTCTTGGTGCCGCAGCCGGCGTTGCCCATCCAGCGGAACTGCGGCGCAAAAAAGCGGCCCATGCCCTCGATGTCGTGGTCGTTCAGGCCGTCCACCATGGCCTCGACCACGCGCTGCGTCTGCGCGGTCTGCGACAGGTCGTTGTCGCGGGTCAGCGCCGCCTGCTCGGGACGCGCGCCCTTCATGCCGAACCCGCCCGCGCCGGCACCGGCTGGTACCAGGGCACCTCGGCACGGTCCCCGTAGCGGCGCACCCGCAGGTTGGCCTGCTCGCCATGGCCGGCAAAGTTTTCCATATGGCACAGGCGCGAGCAGACCTCGCCGATGCGGGCCGAGGCATCATCCGTCAGAACCCGCTGGTAGGTGCAGGTCTTGAGAAACTTGCCGACCCACAGGCCGCCGGTATAGCGCGCGTTCTTGTTGGTCGGCAGCGTGTGGTTGGTGCCGATCACCTTGTCGCCGAAGCTCACGTTGGTGCGGGGCCCGAGAAACAGTGCGCCATAGTTGGTCATGCGCTGCAGGAAGTAATCCGGATCCCGGGTCATCACCTGCACATGCTCGGAGGCGATCTCGTCGGCCTTGGCCACCATTTCATCCTCGGTGTCGCAGACGATGACTTCCCCGTAGACCTCCCATGCCTTGCCGGCAATCGCCGCCGTCGGCAGAATCCCGAGCTGACGCTCCACTTCGGCCAGCGTGTCTCGCGCCAGTTTTTCCGAGGTGGTCAGCAGCACGGCCGGCGAAGTGGGCCCATGCTCTGCCTGACCCAGCAGGTCGACCGCACACATTTCTCCATCCACGGTGTCGTCGGCAATCACCAGGGTCTCGGTCGGCCCGGCAAACAGGTCGATGCCGACCCGGCCGTACAGCTGGCGCTTGGCCTCGGCCACGAACATGTTGCCCGGCCCCACCAGCATGTCCACAGGCTTGATCGAGCCCGTGCCGATGGCCATGGCGGCAACGGCCTGGACACCGCCCAGCACCAGGATCTCATCCGCGCCGGCGAAATGCATCGCGGCCACTATGGCAGGGTGCGGCTCACCTTGGAACGGCGGCGCGGTGGCGATCACCCGCGGCACCCCGGCCACCTTGGCGGTCAGCACGCTCATGTGGGCGGAGGCCAGCAGCGGGTACTTGCCGCCCGGGATGTAGCAACCCACGTTGTTCATGGGAATGTGCTTGTGACCGAGCACCACACCTGGCAAGGTCTCCACCTCGACGTCCTGCAGACTGTCTCGCTGAATCTGGGCGAAGTTGCGGATCTGCGTCTGAGCGAAGCGGATGTCTTCAACCTCCCGGGGTGACAACCGGGCCACGGCGGCACGGATTTCGTCCTGACTGAGCGTGAATCGCTCAGGCTCCCACTGGTCGAACTTGCGCGAGTACTCACGCACAGCTTCGTCGCCCCGCTGCTCGATGTCCTTCAGGATTCCTTCGACAGTGCTGCGGACTTGAGCATCCGCCTGGGCGATGGAGGCGGCGTCTTTGCCACGCTTGAGATAACGGATCACTTCTAGCCTCGCAGGTCTGTTGTGCTGGGACGGATAGCGGCTTGAAAGTCCATAGCCTGATGGCCAGGACATTACGAATACGTATGCAGTCTACTTTCTGGCGACAGACAGATCGGCTCGGGTTTTCCCAGGGTGCTTCGGATCATTCAAACAATTCCGCATGCGGGCCAATGGACTTGTCATCTTCGTGAGTCTTGTCTAGACTGCCGCAATGCATACGCATGCAGTCACAAATAGGAAGATACCAACTCGCGACACGGTGGGCGTGATGAGCCCGCGGAGCGTGGCGCCGGGACGGTTCTGTGACCTCGAGAGGTTGGCGCTGCTGCGTGCACCGGGCTTGGGCCCCACGGTCATCAACCGGCTTGAAGCACAGGGACTGACCTCTTTGGACGCCCTACGGG
>VERU01000187.1 GCA_018882485.1 Rhodoferax sp.
AGACGGGCGCTGAGGCGCCCAGGGGCGCCCGCCCGCGGCCGGGCGCGTCACTGCGCGGTCCAGCCGCCGTCCATGTTCCAGGCGACGCCGCGCACGTTGTCGCCCGCAGCCGAGCAGAAAAACACCGCCAGCGCACCCAGTTCGGCCGGTGTGGTGAACTGCATGGAAGGCTCCTTCTCACCCAGCAGCTGGCGCTTGGCTTCTTCCGGACTCACCCCCTGGGCCAGGGCCCGCGCATCGACCTGGGCCTGCACCAGAGGCGTCAGCACCCATCCCGGGCAGATGGCATTGCAGGTCACGCCGCTGCTTGCGGTTTCCAGGGCCGTCACCTTGGTCAGGCCGACCAGCCCGTGCTTGGCCGCGACATAGGCCGATTTTTCGGCCGAGGCCACCAGACCGTGCACCGAGGCGATGTTGATGATGCGTCCCCATTGGGCGGCCCGCATGGCCGGCAGGGCCAGGCGGGTGGTGTGGAAGGCGCTGCTGAGGTTGATGGCCAGGATCGCGTCCCAGCGTTCTGTCGGAAACTGCTCGATGCGCGACACATGCTGGATGCCGGCGTTGTTGACCAACACGTCAATCCGGCCAAAACGCCCGGCCGCAAAGGCCATCATGTCGGCGATCTGGTCCGGACGGCTCATGTCGGCGCCGTGGTAATCCACCTCGACGCCGTGGGCGGCCACAGCGGCCCGGGCCCCATCGATATCGCCGAAGCCGTTGAGCACCAGATTGGCGCCCTGTGCCGCCAGCGCCTGGGCGATGCCCAGTCCGATGCCGCTGGTGGATCCGGTGACCAGGGCGGTTTTTCCTTTGAGCATGGGTTTCTCCAATTGGATGCAGATTGAATTAGGATGCAGGCCGGGGCGGGCTGCCGCCCCTGTTCCCACAGCATTCCATTATCGAACCTGCGGCCGCCGGGCCGGCCTCTTCCCCACCATGAGCGAACCCACGCTGCACCATACCCCTTGCCCCGATGCCCACGGCAGCCACCGCATGGCCTGGTGGAGCTGGGGCAACCCCCAGGCCGGTCATGTGGTGGTGTGCGTGCACGGGTTGTCGCGCCAGGGGCGGGATTTTGATGTGCTGGCCCAGTCCCTGTGCCGACGTGCCGGATCGGGTTTGCGGGTGGTTTGCCCGGACGTCGTCGGGCGTGGCGAGAGCGACTGGCTGGGCGACCCCTCGGGTTACCAGGTGCCGCAGTACGCTGCCGACATGCTGGTTTTGCTGGCCGAGTTGCAGCCTGCGGTTCTGGACTGGGTCGGCACCAGCATGGGAGGCCTGATCGGGCTGGGCGTGTGCGCCCACCAGCAGACGCCCCCGGTTCGCCGGCTGGTGCTCAACGACGTGGGGCCTGCCATCGAGTGGCAGGCCTTGCAACGCATCGGTCAGTACCTGGGTCGCGCCGGCAGCTTTGACAGCCTGCAGCAGGCGGCCGATGCGCTCGCGGAGATTTCGCGCAGCTTCGGGCCGCACACCCCCGGGCAGTGGCTGGCTCTGAGCCGCCCCATGGTCAAGCCCCTGGATCGTTGCAGCGGGCGCCTGCGACTGCATTACGACCCGTCCATCGCGCTGCCGTTTCGTGCGCTCACCGAGGAGCAGGCGCGTCAGGGCGAGGCGGCACTGTGGCAGGTGTACGACCAACTGCGGCTGCCGACCCTGCTGCTGCGGGGCGCCGAGTCCGACCTGCTGTCGCCTGCCACGGCCCACGCCATGACGCAGCGCGGTCCCCGTGCCCGCTTGCAGGAGTACGCCGGAGTCGGGCATGCACCCACCCTGGTGGCCGATGACCAGGTGCAGGCCGTTGCCGATTTCCTGCTGGGCTGAGCGGGCCCGTCTCCGATTGCCGGCATGCGCAGCCTGTCCCCGGACCCGCCCGAGCCCGCCGGTGCCTCACCCCTGATCGAGGCGGCTGCCGCGTCGGGCGCCACGCCCGATCAGGCGCTGGTGCGCGCCCGCGCCCTGGCCGAACCCCTGCTGGCGAACGAGGTGCTGGATACCGGCGAGAACACGCTGGCTCATGCGGACGCCGTGGCGGCCATCCTGCGATCGATGGGGGCCTCCGAAGTCATGCAGGCTGCCAGTTACCTGGTGCATGCCAGCTTGCACCTGAACCGGCCGCAGGAGGTGATCGCCAAGGCCTTCGGTGACAGCCTGGCGTCGCTTGCGATCGAGACCAACCAACTGGTGCAGGTGCAGCGCCAGGCCCGCAGCGCCCAGGCCCGGGCTGCCGCCTCTGGCGCCCAGCCGGCGGCCCTGCCGTCGGCGCCCACACCGGCGGCCCAGCTGGAGAACGTGCGCAAGATGCTGCTGGCCTTCTCACGCGATCTGCGGGTGGTCATGCTGCGTCTGGCCTCGCGGCTGCAGACCCTGCGTTACCACGCCCAGGCGCGGCTGGCTCCGCCCCAGGCCCTGGCCCTCGAGGCGCTGGACGTCTTCGCTCCGCTGGCCAACCGGCTGGGCATCCGGGATCTCAAATGGGAGCTCGAGGATCTGGCGTTTCGCTTCCTGGAGCCGGAAACCTACCGCGCAGTCGCTGGTCTGCTCGATGGCACCCGAACGCAGCGCGAACAGCGGGTGCTGCAACTGCGCGAGGCCCTGCTTGCCGGGTTGCAGCAGCAGGGCATCCGGGCGACCGTGCAGGGCCGTCCCAAGCACATCTACAGCATCGTGCGCAAGATGCGTGGCAAGTCGCTGGGTTTCGATCAGGTGTACGACCTGCTGGCCCTGCGGGTTGTGGTGGCCGATGTGCCCGGCTGTTATGCCGCACTGGCCTGGGTGCACAGCCGGTTCACGCCCGTGGCCGGCGAGTTCGACGATTACATCGCCCGTCCCAAGGGCAACGGATACCGGTCGCTGCACACCATCGTGCGCGACGAGCAGGGGCATCCGATCGAGATCCAGATCCGTACCCAGGCCATGCACGACCACGCCGAGCATGGTGTGGCGGCGCACTGGGCCTACAAGGAGGCCGGGGTCAAAGGTTACGCGGGGGTGTCCGCCAGCAGCGCCTATGACGCCAAGATTGCCGTGTTGCGCCAGCTGCTGGCCTGGGAGCGCGATCTCTCCGGTACGGCCAGTGCCGGGGTGCTGGAGGACCGAATCTACGTGCTCACCCCCGACGCCGCCATCGTGGAGTTGCCGCAGGGCGGAACCCCCGTGGATTTTGCCTACAGCCTGCACACCAGCCTGGGACACCGTTGCCGTGGTGCCCGGGTCGATGGGGTGATGGTGCCGCTGAACACGCCGCTGAAAAACGGTCAGACGGTAGAGATCACATCGGCGCGCGAAGGCGGGCCGTCGCGGGACTGGCTCAATCCCGACCTGGGCTACCTGGCCAGCCACCGGGCCCGTGCCAAGGTTCGTGCCTGGTTCAATGCGCTGGCCCTGAGCGAGACCGTGGCCCGCGGGCGGGAGGCGGTGGAGAAGCTGCTGCAGCGCGAGGGACGCACCGCGCTGCGGCTGGACGACCTCGCCACGCAGCTGGGTTTCGAGACGGCCGAGCCCCTGTTTGTGGCCGTCGGCAAGGATGAGTTTTCCCTGCGCGCCATCGAAAACCTGCTGCATCCGCCGGGGCAGGCCGTGTCCGCCGAGCAGCCGCTCATCCGCAAGGCCCGTGCCGATGCGGATTCGGCACGGGGCGGGCTGCTGGTGGTGGGGATGGATTCCCTCATGACCCAGCTGGCGCGGTGCTGCAAGCCGGCCCCGCCCGATGCCATCCGGGGCTTTGTGACCCGGGGCAAGGGCGTGAGCGTGCACCGGGCCGACTGCTCCAACCTGCGGGAGATCGCGGCCCGCCATGCCGAGCGTCTGATCGAGGTCGCCTGGGGCGAGGGTCAGCGGCAGCCGGGCGGGGCCGCGGCGGTGTACGCGGTCGATGTGGCGATCGAGGCCAGCGACCGCCAGGGGCTGCTGCGCGATATTTCCGATGTGTTCGCCAAGGAAAAAATCAACGTCACCGGGGTGCAGACCCAGTCTCTGCGGGGCACGGCGTGGATGACCTTCACGGTCGAGGTGTCCGACTCCAGCCGGCTCGGCACCGTGTTGCGTGGGGTCCTGGAGTTGCCTGGCGTGCGCTCGGCGCGACGGCGCTGAAGCCGGACGCTGCGGGCGTCACTCCCACCAGCGGGTTTCGTCGTAGAACGGGCCGGGCCGCTCGTGCAGGGCCTCGTACTTGCAGATGTGAGGCTGTGCACCCAGCGGCACGGACACCCCGTCCCGGAAGGCCCACTCCCCGCGGTCCGTCGTGTCCGCCCGCACATAGCTCTGGATCGCAAAGGCGCGATCCCGGGCCGAGCGATTGACCTGCGACCCGTGCACCGTCAGCAGCCCCCACAGCGCCAGGTCGCCGGGTTCCAGCTCGATCTGGACCACCTGGGCCGGATCCAGCCCCGCGGCCTTCAATTCGTCGTTCTGCGTGCTGCCTTTCATGATCGGGCCGTCATCGGCCAGCCCGAGGTACCCCTTGCGGTGGCTGCCGGGGAACACCTGAAGGCAACCGTTCTCCGAGGTGGCCGGGTCGATGGCCAGCCCCGTGTTGATGTAGGACTGCATCAGGTCCCGGTAAGCGTCCTGGCGCTCCCGAAAGCGCAGGTCCTGGTGAAACCGGTAGCCGCTGCTGCGGGTTGCGCCGGGCGGCTTCCAGTGGATCTGCTGCGCCACCTGCCGGATGTCGCGGCCCAGCAGCGGCTCCATCACCGCCAGCACCCGCGGATCGCGCCGCATGGCCTCGAACAGTGGGCTGAACCAGGCATACCAATGCGCCTGCAACACGTAGCGGCGACCGGCGTACGCTTCCGGCAGGATCTCGAACAACACATTCTGGTGGCGCCAGGTCGCGTGGTGCTGCAGGCCCAGGTCGTAGATCCGGCGGCTCTCCGCCTGGGCTTCGCGCATTTCGGCCGCGCTGAACACCCCCCGCACGATGGCGTAACCCTGGTCCCAGTACTGGGCGACGTGGTCCGGCGTGCGTCGGGTAGCCGGCAGGGCGCTCATCGGCGACTCCCGCCGAAGATGCTGCCCAGCACGCCCCGGATCACCTGACGCCCGACTTCACGCCCGATTGCACTGGCTGCGCTGCGGATGATCTGCTCGCCGGCCGACGTCCGGGTGCGGCGCGCGCCACCACCCAGCAGGTCGCCCAGGCTGCCCAGCAGACCACCCGAAGCCTGGGGCGCCGAGCTGTCTGCGGCCGGGGTGCGGCCTGCCTGGCCCGCCACCGGGCTGGAGGCCTCTTGCGGGGCCAGGCGTTGGCTGGTACGTCCCCGGATGGTCTCGAATGCCGATTCCCGGTCCTGGGTCTGTTCGTAGACGCCGGCCACCATGGACGCAGCCAGCAGCGCCTGGCGCTGCGCGGCATCGATGGGGCCGATGAGGCTGCCCGGCGGCAGGATGTACACACGGCGGGTGGGTTCGGGCCGGCCCTTGTCGTCCAGCAGGCTGACCAGCGCCTCCCCCACCGCCAGTTCTGCGATGGCCGTCTCGATGTCCAGGCCCGGGTTCTGCCGCATGGTTTGTGCCGCCGACTTGACCGCCTTCTGGTCCCGGGGCGTGAAGGCACGCAGCGCGTGCTGTACCCTGTTGCCCAACTGGGCGAGCACACTGTCGGGGATGTCCAGCGGGTTCTGAGTCACGAAAAAGACGCCCACCCCCTTGGAGCGCACCAGGCGCACCACCAGTTCGATGCGTTCGACCAGCGCCTTGGGCGCATCGCTGAACAGCAGGTGCGCCTCGTCAAAGAAGAACA
>VERU01000188.1 GCA_018882485.1 Rhodoferax sp.
ACCTCATGGCACGCGGTGCGGTGGCCGAGGCGTTTGCCGATGCGGGCGCAGGCCTGCGTCTGGGCTGGGGGCGCATCAACAAGTCCACCAGCAGCACCATCGACGGTGTGGGCACGGCGGTGATCCAGGCCGGTGTGCGCGAACTCACACCGGCCACCCGCAGCGCCTTTTTCGGCTGGTTGCAGACGCTGCCGGCCAGCGGCGGCACCCCGTTGCCGGCCGCGCTGCGGGCGGTGGGCCAGTACCATGCCCGCACCGACAGCCGCGGCCCCTGGGCCGATGAACCCGGCACCGGCAGCACGGGTGCCGAAAAGTCCTGCCGGCGGGCCTATCACCTGCTGGTGACCGATGGTGCCTGGAATGCCGGCACCACTCCGGTGGGCAACGCCGACGGCACCGATGGCAGCCTGATCACCGGTCCCGGGCGCAGCTACCAGTACCGCGCCACCCGGCCCTACCAGGACAGCCGGTCCGACATGCTGGCCGATTACGCCATGACCTACTGGAAGCGCGATCTGCGCCCCGATCTGCCCAACCTGGTGACGCCGTCGGCCGACGATCCCGCGTTCTGGCAGCATCTGGTACAGATGAGCATCGGGCTGGGCGTGCGGGGCACCCTGGATCCCGAAGCCGACCTGCCCGCGCTCACCGAGGGCAGCAAGCAGTGGGGCAGCGACGAGATCGACGACCTGTGGCATGCGGCGCTCAACAGCCGGGGGCGCTACGGGGTCGCTCGGGACGGACCGGATCTGATTCTTGCGTTGCGCCAGGCGCTTGCGCAGGTGCTGCGCCCCCAGCGTTTCGGCGGCGGTGTGGCCACGGCCTCGGTGGCGCTGCAGCAGGGCAACCGACGCTACCAGCCCGTGTACCGGGCGGGCGACTGGACCGGCGATGTGCAGGCCTATGCGGTGGACGGCAGCGGGCAGGGCGGTGCGCTGGTGTGGTCGGCCGAGGCCCGCTTGCCGGCGCCGGGCAGCCGCAACATCGTCACCTGGCGCGGCGACACCCGCACGCCTGCGGCCTTCAACTGGGCTGAGATGGGACCGGGGAACCAGGCCGCGCTGGGTGCGCTGGCCATCGGCCAGGGTGCCGAACTGGTGGACTACCTGCGTGGCGACCGCAGCCGCGAAGGTGAGGGGCTGCCGTTTCGCGTGCGCAACGGGCGGCTGGGCGACATGGTCAACAGCAACCCGGTGCTGGTGCGCGACGCGGTGGACCTGGGTTACCACGCGCTGCCCCCGGAGCAGGGCGGGGGACCAGGGTATGCCGCTTTCCTGGCGCGCAAGGCGGCGCGCACACCGGTCGTGTACGTGGGCGCCAACGACGGCATGCTGCACGGGTTTCGCGACACGCTGGGTGCGGCACCGGCCCAGGACGGCGTCGAGGTCTACGCCTATGTTCCCCGTGCGGTCTACCCGAACCTGGCGCTGCTGGCAGACCGGCGCTACGGCACCGAGGCGCTCGATCACCGGTTCTTCGTCGACGGCGCCCTGACCGAGACCGATGCCCATGTACCGCCCCCCGGGGGCGGGGGCCCGGGCTGGCGCAACCTGCTGCTGGGCTCGCTGGGCGCGGGGGGCAGGGCGGTGTTCGCGATCGACGTGACCGACCCCGCTGCGCTGGGGCCGTCTTCGGTGCGGTGGGAGCTGGGCGCCGACACCCAGCCCGACCTGGGGCACCTGGCCGCGCCCGTGCAGGCAGGCGTTTTGCCCAATGGCGAGTGGGTTGCCATTTTTGGCAACGGGGCGTTCAGCGAGGCAGGCCGGGCGGTGCTGTTCGTTGTCCATCTGTCCACCGGCTCGGTGCAGACCCTGGTGCTGGATGCCGGCGGTGGCAATGGCCTGGGCGGCGTGGCCCTGGCACGCAACGCCAGTGGCCAGGTCACGTCGGTCTACGCCGGCGATCTGAAGGGACGGCTGTGGCGCCTGGACTACCAGCCAGGCGCTGCCAGCCGCTTCGCCGTGGCCGGCGATGCCCCCCTGTTCCAGGCCAGCACGGCGACCGGTGTGGCCCAGCCCATCACCCAGGCTCCGCTGGTGGCGGACTGGGCGTCGGGCGGGCGCCTGCTGCTGGTGGGGACGGGCGTGCTGGCGACCGAGGCCGACGCCCAGTCGACCGCGCTGCAGTCGGTATATGGGCTGCGCGATCAGGTGGCCGATGGTCTGACGCGGCCTCTGACCCGCGCCCAGCTGGCGCCCCGCAGCCTGGCCTCCGTGGCGGGGGCAGGCGGCATCACCTACTACCAGTTGGCCGGCGAGGCCCTGAACCTGCAGACGCAGCGTGGCTGGGTGATCGATCTGGAGGGGCTGGCCGGTCTGCGGGTGGTGCACCCGCTGCAGCGCGTGGGCAGCCGCCTCGGCCTGGTTGCGGCTGTGGCGCCAGCTCGCACGGTGGCCCCTTGCGAGACGGCCAGCGGACAGGGCGTGACCCTGCTGCTGCCCCTGGAATCGGGCCTGAACCCGGCTGAGCCGGTGTTCGACACCAACGGCGATGGCCTGTACACGTCCGCCGATGCCCGGGTTGCGGGCCTGGCGGTGCCGCTTGGCGGCGCCCCGGCGCTGCTCAAGGCCCCGCCCGTCTGCGCCTCGGGGGTCTGCGCCACCGAAGCCAGCCTGCAGGCGCCCGGGGCTGCACAGCGCATCCGGTTCGTCGAGCCAGCGGCCAGTACCGGCGAGCGGACCGTGCGCGACCGGGTCTGGCGGCGCATCCTCAATCCGCCCATCCGATGAGGTCCGAAGCCATGGTCCTGCGACCTTCACGCCCGCCCCCGCCTACCGCGCCGTCCCCCGGCTACACCCTGCTGGAACTCCTGGTGGTGCTGCTCATCCTGGGCCTGCTGGCGGCGCTCGGTTGGCCCGCCTACCTGGACAGCGTGCAGCGCGGCCAGCGGGCCGAGGCACGGGCCGCGCTGCTGGAAGCCCAGCAGTTCATGGAGCGTTACCACGCGGCCAACGCCCGCTACACCCTGGACGAGTCGGGCGCCGTGGCGCCAGCCCTCCCGGTCCGCCTGCAGCAGGTTCCCCAGGCGACCCCGCGTTACCGCCTGAGCGTCACGCCCACCCCCGGCGGCTACACGCTGAGCGCCACCCCCCTGGCCAACGACGCCTGCGGCGACCTGACTCTTGCCCACACCGGCGAGCGCGGGCGCTCGGGCAGTGGCCGCACGGTGGCCGAATGCTGGCGCTGAACGTCCGCGCTGCCGGGCCGATCAGCGCCGGACTTCGTCGACCAGGGTCTTGAATTCGTCGATGTCCTCGAAGCTGCGGTAGACGCTGGCAAAGCGCACATAGGCCACCTTGTCCAGCCGCTTGAGCTCCCGCATCACCAGTTCGCCGATGCGGGTGGACGGGATTTCCCGGTGCCCCAGGTTGAGCAGTTTTTCCTCGATGCGCTCGATGGCCGTGTCCACCTGTTCGGTGCTGACCGGTCGCTTGCGCAGCGCCAGGCTCATGGAGGCCATCAGCTTGGCCCGTTCGTACTCGATGCGCCGGCCATCCTTCTTGACGACCAGCGGAAAGCTGACCTCAGGGCGCTCGTAGGTGGTAAACCGTTTTTCGCACGACGCGCATTGGCGCCGCCGGCGGATGAAGTCCCCCTCTTCTGCGATCCGGGTCTCCACCACCTGGGTGTCGGGGTGGGCGCAGAACGGGCATTTCATGGCGGATGCCGCGCCCGCCGCCGATCAGCCGTAAACCGGGAAACGCGCGGTCAGCGCATTGACGCGCTGGCGCACCGACTCGATGTTGGCCGCATCGCGCGGACGGTCCAGCACGTCGGCCACCAGGTTGGCGGTGAGCCGGGCCTCTTCCTCGCGAAAGCCCCGGGTGGTCATGGCCGGGGTGCCGATGCGCACACCGCTGGTGACCATGGGCTTTTCGGGGTCGTTGGGGATGGCGTTCTTGTTGATCGTCATGTGCGCGGCGCCCAGCACGGCCTCGGCTTCCTTGCCGGTGATGCCCTTGGCGCGCAGGTCGACCAGCATCACATGGCTTTGCGTGCCGCCGCTGACGATGCGCAGGCCGCGCTCGGTGAGCGTCTGCGCCACCACCCGGGCGTTGGCCAGCACCTGCTGCTGGTACTGTCGGAACTCGGGGGCCAGCGCCTCCTTGAAGGCCACCGCCTTGGCGGCGATCACGTGCATCAACGGGCCACCCTGCAGGCCGGGGAAGACCGCGCTGTTGACCGCCTTCTCGTGCGCCGCCTTCATGAGGATGATGCCGCCGCGCGGGCCCCGCAGGCTCTTGTGGGTGGTGGAGGTCACCACGTCGGCATGGGGTACCGGGCTGGGATACACACCGGCGGCGATCAGTCCGGCGTAGTGCGCCATGTCCACCATGAAGATGGCGCCGATCTCGCGGGCCACCCGGGCGAAGCGCTCGAAATCGATGTGCAGGCTGTAGGCCGAGGCGCCGGCGATGATCAACCGGGGCCGGGTCTCCCGGGCCTTGCGCTCCATCGCGTCGTAGTCGATTTCCTCGCGGGCGTTCAGCCCGTAGCTGACCACCTTGAACCATTTGCCGCTGAGGTTGAGCGGCATGCCGTGCGTCAGGTGGCCGCCTTCGGCCAGGCTCATGCCCATGATGGTGTCGCCGGGCTGCAGCAGGCCGAAGAACACCGCCTGGTTGGCCTGCGAGCCCGAGTTGGGCTGCACGTTGGCGTGCGCGGCGCCGTACAGCCGCTTCAGGCGGTCGATGGCCAGCTGCTCGACGATGTCGACGTTCTCGCAGCCGCCGTAGTAGCGCTTGCCGGGGTAGCCCTCGGCGTACTTGTTCGTCAGCTGGCTGCCCTGCGCGGCCATCACTGCGGGCGAGGTGTAGTTCTCGGAGGCGATGAGCTCGATGTGCTCTTCCTGGCGCTGGTTCTCGGCCTGGATCGCGGCCCAGATCTCCGGGTCGATGCGGGCGATGGTGTGCTGCTGGCGGTCGAACATGACGCGGGGGGCCTCGGCTCGGTGTGGGGTCTGCGCAGACCGGGATCGGGACAATCTGGCGATGTTATCGGAGCGTCACCGCGCAGAGCCCGACAGGGCCAGGCGCTCCGGCGGCAGGTTGGAGACGTTGACGGGCACCGCTTCACCCCGCGCGATGCGCTCCATGAACTCGTGCTCGGCGAGCACCCGGCCCACGTAGCCGCCGTCGTCGGGCAGGTTGGCTGCCCCGACGTAATGGCGCAGGCCTTCCTCGAGACTGCCGGCGCGCTGCACACATTCCTTGAGCACCTGCACGCCCACGCGCAGGTTGGTCAGCGGGTCGAAGGCGGCGTGCAGGCCGCCGAAGCGCGAGTACTTGTCGTCGTGAACGCGGGTGAGGACCTGCATCAGCCCCTGGGCGCCGGCCGGGCTCTGGGCGAAGGGGTTGAAGCTCGACTCCACCCCCATGACCGCCAGGATCAGCGTGGGCGCGAGGCCGGCGCGCTGGCCCATGACCCAGGCCTCCTGCACCAGGCGCCCCACGGGCTCGGCCGCGACCTTGTAGCGCCGGGAGAGCCACTGCGCCACCGCGGCCTGCGGCGGCGTCAGGCGCGCCGGGTCCACGGCGGTGGCCCGGGCCACGGCCTGCGGCTCGGCCATCGTGGCCAGCAGGTTGCCCGAAGCGTCGTGCCGCGCCTGCTGGCGCATCTCGAGCCAGCCCAGCGCGGCGGTTTCGGCCCGCGCCAGCAGCGCGGGGTTGCCGAAGGCGAAGATGCCGGCGGCGATGACCGCCAGCCCCACGGCGGCCAGCGAGTTGTGGCTGATCTCCAGC
>VERU01000189.1 GCA_018882485.1 Rhodoferax sp.
GCATGGTCGAGGGCGTGAACATCCTGGCCAACGCGGTCAAGGTGACCCTGGGCCCCAAGGGCCGCAACGTGGTGCTCGAGCGCTCCTTCGGCGCCCCCACCGTGACCAAGGACGGCGTGTCCGTGGCCAAGGAAATCGAACTCAAGGACAAGCTGCAGAACATGGGCGCGCAGATGGTCAAGGAAGTGGCTTCCAAGACCTCCGACGTGGCCGGTGACGGCACCACCACCGCCACCGTGCTGGCCCAGGCCATCGTGCGCGAAGGCATGAAGTACGTGGCCGCCGGCATGAACCCGATGGACCTCAAGCGCGGCATCGACAAGGCTGTGCACGCCCTGGTGGAAGAGCTGAAGAAGGCCTCCAAGCCCACCACCACCTCCAAGGAAATCGCTCAGGTCGGCTCCATCTCGGCCAACAGCGACCACGCCATCGGCAAGATCATCGCGGACGCGATGGACAAGGTCGGCAAGGAAGGCGTGATCACCGTGGAAGACGGCAAGTCGCTCGACAGCGAACTGGACGTGGTGGAAGGCATGCAGTTCGACCGCGGTTACCTGTCGCCCTACTTCATCAACAACCCCGACAAGCAAGCCGCCCTGCTGGACAACCCCTTCGTGCTGCTCTACGACAAGAAGATCAGCAACATCCGCGACCTGCTGCCCACGCTGGAGCAGGTGGCCAAGTCGGGCCGTCCGCTGCTGATCATCGCCGAAGACGTGGAAGGTGAAGCCCTGGCCACGCTGGTGGTCAACACCATCCGCGGCATCCTGAAGGTGTGTGCCGTCAAGGCGCCGGGCTTCGGCGACCGCCGCAAGGCCATGCTGGAAGACATCGCCATCCTGACCGGCGGCAAGGTGATCGCCGAAGAAGTCGGCCTGACCCTGGAGAAGGTCACCCTGGCTGACCTGGGCTCGGCCAAGCGCGTCGAAGTGGGCAAGGAAAACACCATCATCATCGATGGCGCCGGTGCCGCGGCCGACATCGAGGCCCGCGTCAAGCAGGTGCGTGTGCAGATCGAGGAAGCCACCAGCGACTACGACCGCGAGAAGCTGCAGGAACGCGTGGCCAAGCTGGCCGGCGGCGTGGCGGTGATCAAGGTGGGTGCTGCCACCGAAGTCGAGATGAAGGAAAAGAAGGCCCGCGTGGAAGACGCGCTGCACGCCACCCGCGCTGCCGTGGAAGAAGGCATCGTGGCCGGCGGCGGTGTGGCACTGCTGCGCGCCAAGCAGTCCGCAGGCGACCTGCACGGTGACAACGCCGACCAGAACGCCGGCATCAAGCTGGTGCTACGCGCCATCGAAGCGCCGCTGCGCGAGATCGTGCACAACGCCGGTGGCGAAGCGTCGGTGGTGGTCAACGCGGTGCTGGCCGGCAAGGGCAACTACGGCTTCAACGCCGCCAACGACACCTATGGCGACATGATCGAAATGGGTATCCTGGACCCGACCAAGGTGACCCGCACCGCGCTGCAGAACGCCGCCTCCGTGGCTGCGCTGATGCTGACGACCGAGTGCATGGTGGCCGAGGCCCCCAAGGATGACGCTCCGCCGGCCATGCCCGGTGGCGGCATGGGTGGCATGGGCGACATGGGCGGCATGGGCATGTAATCCAGCCCGGTTGCGCACAAGCCCCGCAGGCGCAAGCCTGCGGGGCTTTTTTCATGGGGTGGCCGATCCAGGGGCCCGCAGGCGGCGCAGCAGGCTGGCGGTGGAGGCATCGAGGCCGGCTTCATCACCCGAGACCAGCCGGGCCTGCATGTCGCGGGCCAGCACCTTGCCCAGTTCCACGCCCCACTGGTCGAAGCTGTTGATACCCCACAGCGAGCCGCTGACGAACACCCGGTGCTCCTGCAGCGCGATCAGCGCGCCCAGGCTGGCCGGGGTCAGGTCGTCCAGCAGCAGGAAGGTGCTGGGCCGGTTGCCGGTGAAGTGCCGGTGGCCGCCCGCGTCGCTGCGGCCCAGCATCAGGGCCTGGGCCTGCGCCACGGCGTTGCACAGCAGCAGGTCGTGGTGCCCGGGCAGATCGTGGCGCGCCCGGCGCACCGCGACGAACTCCACCGGCACCACATCGGTTCCCTGGTGCAGCATCTGGAAATAGGCATGCTGACCGTTGGTGCCGGGCTCGCCCCACAGCACCGGCGAGGTGGCGAAAGGCAGCGCCTCGCCCCGGGCATCGACGCGCTTGCCGTTGCTCTCCATCTCCAGTTGCTGCAGGTAGGCCGGCAGGCGCCGCAGCGCGCTGTGATAGGGCGCGATGCTGCGGCTGGAAAAACCATGGAAATTGCGGTTCCACAGGTCGATCAGCGCCAGCCGCACCGGCAGGTTGTCGGCCAGCGCGGCATGGCGGAAGTGCTGGTCCATGGCATGGGCGCCCGCCAGCAGCTGACGGAACCCCGGCTCCCCGATGGCGATAGCCAGCGGCAGGCCGATGGCCGACCACAGCGAATAGCGCCCGCCGACCCAGTCCCAAAAGCCGAAGGTGGTGCGGATACCGAATTGGCGGGCCGCGGCCACGTTCGTCGTCAGTGCGGCGAAATGGCGCCCCACATCCTGCCCGCCCTGCGCCTGGAACCAGGCCCGGGCCGTCGCGGCGTTGGTCATGGTCTCGATGGTGGTGAAGGTCTTGCTGGCCACCAGAAACAGGGTGTTCTCGGGACGCACCCGGGCCAGCACGGCGGCCAGTTCGTGCCCATCGACGTTCGAGACGAAGTGCAGGCGCTTGCCCGCCAGCGCGAAGGCATCCAGCGCCTGCACCGCCATCTGCGGCCCCAGATCGGAGCCCCCGATGCCGATGTTGACGATGTCGGTCAGGGTCTCATCGGAGCGCACCGCTTGCGCGTAGGCCAGCATGGCGTCCAGCGTCTGGTGCACCTGCCGCGCCGAATCAGCTACTAATTCAGTAGCAAACTCTCCTTGATTCATAAGGGCTGAGGCCGGATAACGCAACAACCAGTGCATCACAGCGCGGTCTTCGGTGGTGTTGATCGCCGCCCCCGAGAACAGGGCGTCGCGGTGCGCCTCCAGGCCGCATTGCTGCGCCAGATCGAGCAGGAGCTGCTGCGCGACACGGTCGATGCGGTTCTTGGACAGGTCGGCATACACGTGGGGGGCCTGCAGGCTGAAGGCCTCCAGGCGCCCGGGATCGGCCTCAAAGGCCGACCGCAGGTCGACATCCTGCCCATCCGCCTGCCAGACCGCCTGCAGGGCGGACCAGGCCGGCGTGCGGTCGCAGCGCACTCGGTTCATGTCCAGGGTCTCCTTGTCGGGATGGGGGTGCTGCAGTCTGCGGCAGGCCGGTTCGGGTCAGGCCGCCAGCAGACGATCGAGCCGGGCGGCGTCGGCACAGAACGCCCGGATGCCTTCGGCCAGCTTTTCGGTGGCCATCGCATCCTCGTTGAGCGCCAGCCGGAATCCGGGCTCGTCCAGCTGCACCGGCAACCGGTCGGCCTCGCGGGCCGCCGCCGGGTCGAGCGCCCGCTGCAGCGGCGCCTCGCTGGCGGCCAGCGCGGCCAGCAGATCGGGGCTGATGGTCAGCAGGTCGCAGCCGGCCAGCGCGGTGATCTGGCCCAGGTTGCGAAAGCTCGCGCCCATCACCTCGGTGGCGATGCCGAATTGCTTGTAGTACTGGTAGATGGCCCTCACCGACTGGACGCCCGGATCGTTGGCGCCCGCGCGGTCGGCCTCCACCCAGGTGGATCCGGCGTTCTTTTTGGCCCAGTCGTAGATGCGCCCGACAAAGGGCGAGATCAGCTGCACCCCCGCCTGACCGCAGGCCACCGCCTGGCAGAAGGCGAACAGCAGGGTCAGATTGGTGCGGATGCCGCGCCGCTCCAGCCGGGCCGCAGCGGCAATGCCTTCCCAGGTGGCCGCGATCTTGATGAGCACGCGGTCGCAGTGGATGCCCTCGGCCTGGTACAGCTCGATCAGCCGCTCGGCCCGGGTGACCGTGGCCTGGGTGTCGAAACTCAGCCGGGCGTCCACTTCGGTGGAGACGCGCCCCGGGATGATGGACAGGATCTCGCAGCCAAATCGCACCAGCAGCCGGTCGGTCAGCTCGTCCAGGCTGCGCCCCCGGAAACGCTGCACCGTCTGGGCCAGCAGGGGCTGGTAGTCCGGCTTCTGCACCGCCTTGAGGATCAGCGAGGGATTGGTGGTGGCGTCCTGCGGCCGGAAAGCCGCCATCTGGTGGAAATCGCCGGTGTCGGCGACCACGGTGGTGTATTGCTTGAGGGCGTCCAGCTGGTTCATGGGGTTTCCTTGCTTGAATTGTCTTTGAAACAAAGTTACATTACAACATCTTTATTCATGTAACCAAGAATCATGTCCTTCGATCTCGTGTTGTTCGGCGGCACCGGCGACCTGGCCTGGCGCAAGCTCATGCCCGCGCTGTTCCAGGCCTTTCGCCACGGCTCGCTGCCCGAGGGCGGACGCATCATCGGCGTGGGCCGCGACGACCTCGGGGACGAGGCCTACCGCGAGCTGATCCGAAGCCGCTTCGAACACGTGGAGCTGGCCAAACGGCCGACCCAGGACGAATTCTCCCGCTTTGCGGCGCTGCTGGCCTTCGTGCGCATGGATCTCTCGCAGCCGCAGGACTACGCCCGGCTGCGCGAAACGCTGGCGCAGCGCCAGGCCGACACCGTGGTCATGTACGTGGCCACCGCGCCCAGCCTGTTCACCACCGTCTGCGAGCAGCTTGCGGCCAGCGGGCTGAACAGCCCCCGCACCCGGGTGGTGCTGGAAAAACCGCTGGGGCACGACCTGGCCAGCAACCGGGCGATCAACGAGACGGTGGGCCGGGTGTTCGATGAACGGCAGGTGTTCCGCATCGACCACTACCTGGGTAAACCGGCGGTGCAGAACCTGTTCGCGCTGCGTTTCGGCAACGCCCTGTTCGAGCCCCTGTGGCGGCGCGAGCACATCGCCAACATCCAGATCACCATCGCCGAAGAACTGGGGGTGGAGAAGCGCGGCGCCTTCTACGACACCACGGGCGCGCTGCGCGACATGGTGCAGAACCATGCGCTGCAACTGCTGTGCGCCATCGGCATGGAGCCGCCCATCAACGCGCATGCCGACGCGATCCGCGACGAAAAACTCAAGGTGCTGCGCTCGCTCAAGCCCTGGACGCCGGTGTCGCTGGCGCAGGACGTGATCCGCGGCCAGTACAGCGCCGGCAGCGTGGGCGGCCTGGCGGTGCCGGCCTACCGCGACGAACCCGGCGTGGATCGGCACAGCATGACCGAGACCTTCGTGGCGCTGCGCACCGAAATCTCCAACTGGCGCTGGGCCGGCGTGCCGTTCTACCTGCGCACCGGCAAGCGGCTGGCCAGCCGCGACGCGCACATCGTGGTCAATTTCCGGCCCACGCCGCACGCCATCTTCAATGCCCAGATCGGGCTGGCGAACCGCCTCGTCATCAACCTGCAACCCCGCGACGGCCTGGAGCTGCACCTGCTGGCCCAGGGCCAGGACAACCGACGCGCGGCCGCTGCCGCCGGGGCCGCGCAAACGCTCACGCCGGTGCACCTGGACCTGGACTTCGACAAGCGCTTCGGCACCGAACGGGTGGGCGCCTACGAACGGCTGCTGCTCGACGTGATCGCGGGCCGGCTCAACCTGTTCGTGCGCAGCGACGAGCAGGAAGAAGCCTGGCGCTGGGTCGAGCCCATCCTGGACCACTGGCGCGTCGAGACCCAGGGCCCCCGCCCGTACGCCTGCGGCACCTGGGGCCCGAG
>VERU01000190.1 GCA_018882485.1 Rhodoferax sp.
GTGCTGATCCTCAAGCGCGGGCGGCACGCGGTGGCCGGCTGCACCGTCAAGCTCAGCGCCGAGCGGGCCGACACCGATCCCAAGGTGTTCACCGGCATCCACATGCACTTCACCGTCACGGGTCAGGCTGTGCCCGCTGCCGCGGTGGAGCGCGCCATTGCCATGAGCCACGAAAAATACTGCTCGGCCAGCGTGATGCTCGGCAAAACGGCGCAGATCACCACCAGTTTTGAGGTGCGGGAACGCTGATTTCAATCAGCCGGCTGGCGATCTGGGCCTGTCGCTCTGAGCGGCGCCGGCCCACGGACCGTTTGCGGGATCCGGAGCCGGTCGTTACACCCGGTGCGCCACCGTCGTCATCACCCTGGCGGCGGCTTTCATCAATGCGCGGGCCGGCAGTGGCAGCTCCATGGCGCCGGCGCGGCGCGCATCGATGGCGTGGCGCACCTCGTCGTCTTTCATCTGGGCCACGATGGCGCGCGACGCATGGTCTTGCGCCGGCAGGCGGCTCAGGTGGCTCTGCAGGTGCGCCTCGACCTGATTTTCGGTCTCCACCACGAACCCCAGGCTGACCCGGTCGCCCAGCCGGCCCGCCAGCAGGCCGAGCCCGAAGGCTCCGGCATACCACAGCGGGTTCAGCAGCGAGGGCCGGTCGCCCAGTTCGGCCAGCCGCTGGCGCGTCCAGGCGAGATGGTCGGTTTCTTCGGCGCTGGCCCGGTTGAAGTGGGCGCGCAGCGTGGGATTGTCCGTGGCCAGCGCCTGTGCCGTGTACAAAGCCTGAGCGCACACCTCGCCCACATGGTTGACCCGCATCAGCGCCGCCGATTCGGCCCTTTGTTCGGGGGTCAGAACGGTGTCGTCGGCAGGCACGGTGGGGCAGGGGCGGGCCGCCCGGGGTGTGGCAAACAGGGTGCGCAGCGCCGAATCGGCGGCCAGGATGAGCGTGTCCATGGAGCGATTTTAGGGACCGTCCGTCCGTCCTTCCCGGGCCAGCCGCCACCGCAGATCGAACGGACGGCAGCCGGCCAGCCGGCAAGGTCGTGGCCTGTTGCACGGGTGCAACGAAACCCCGGTATTTCTGCGGCTTTACCGGCGAATTTTTTGTCAAGCCGCCGTTCGTCTGTTTGAATAGCGTCAACTTCCTGATACGGGAGGTTGGCCTTGTTGCCGAAACCTCGACATCCGGGCCTCTTGTTCAACCTTGGAGAAATCTGATATGAAGAAAACTCTCGTAGCTCTGGCCGCCCTGGCAGCCACCGGCGCGTTTGCGCAGTCCACCGTCACGCTGTACGGCGTGATCGACGCGGGTGTGCGTTACGACGACAACAACTCCACCTTCTCCGTCCGTTCGGGCCAGTTCAACGGCAGCCGTTGGGGCATGAAGGGTTCTGAAGATCTGGGCGGTGGCCTGAACGCCGTGTTCCAGCTCGAAGGCGGCTTCAACGTTGACACCGGTGCCCTGGGCCAAGGCGGTCTGGGCTTTGGTCGTCAGGCTTACGCCGGTGTGGGCGGCAGCTTCGGTACCGTGACCATCGGCCGTCAGTACACCCCTGGCGACAACGCCTTCGGCTGGGACCCCATGGGTGCCACTGGCGCCGCTGCAGGCCCGATGTACGCCGTGTTCACCTCCAACGGCTCCAACATCGACAACAAGGGTGCTGGCCGCCAGGACAACTCCATCAACTACGCCCTGCCCACCATGGGTGGCCTGAACGGTAACGTCATGTACGCTCCGGACGAAGGCACTGCTGGCGGCCAGAAGTACGTTGGCGCTCAGCTGGCCTACACCGCAGGTCCCCTGCTGGTGTCTGGTGCCTATGAAAACCAAACCGCCACCGGCGCTTCCAAGTCCGACACCGGCTGGGTTGCTGGCGTGAGCTATGACCTCGGCGTGGCCTCCGTGGCAGGTGCCCTGTCGCGCGGCTCCAGCGCCGATGCCAACAGCAAGGACTTCGCTTCCTGGTACGTGGGTGTTGGTGCTCCCCTGGGCGCTGCCAAGATCGCTGCCGGCTACGCCAAGCAGACGGTCAGCCAGACCGGTTTCGCCGATGCCACTTCTTCCGCCTGGGGTATCAACGCCTGGTACACCATCAGCAAGCGTACCAACCTGTACGGTGGTCTGATGGCCAAGGAAGACGTGTCCAACGCTGCCGTGACCACGAAGAACACCATCTACGTGGCTGGCCTGCGCCACCAGTTCTGATGCCCCCGCTGGCCTGAGGCCAGCGTGATCGCATGAGAATCCCAAGCCCCGTCATGGCAACATGGCGGGGTTTTTTTACGGAGGGCCTTGGTCGGCCCGTCCGGGTGGCTGGATGGTGTTCCATGGAGCATGTCGGATGACGGATCCAAGTCAAGGTGGGTGGCGCCGGCTGGCTCTCGCGAGCCTGCTGCTGCTCGGCGCCTGCGCGGGAACGCCGGATGGCGATGCCCCGGATTCCGCACCGCAGGCGGTTTCTCCGCTGGCCGCCAATCCCTGGACCGCCGAGGCGCCCTGGAAGGGTGGGGTTGCGCTCTGGCAGCACCAGACCTTTCCGGGCAAGCAGCCCAGCCGTTACCGCTACGACCGCAAGGATGGTCGCGATGCGATGCAGGTATCGGCCGACGCATCCGCCAGTGCCCTGCGGCACCGGGTACGCATTCCGGCTGCAGAGTTGGGCCGGATCCGGTTTTCCTGGCGGGTGCCGGAGCTGATCGCCGGAGCCGACATGGCGCTGCGGGATGCCGAAGATGCCCCGGTGCGCCTGGTGCTGGTATTCGATGGCGACCGCAGCCGGTTTTCCGCCCGCAACGCCATGCTGTCGGAACTGTCCCAGAGCCTCACCGGCGAGCCGCTGCCCTATGCCACCCTGATGTATGTCTGGTGCAATACCCGATCGCCCGACAGCGTGATCGTCAATCCCCGCACCGACCGCATCCGCAAGATCGTGGTGGAGTCCGGAGCGGGCAATCTCGACCGGTGGCTGGACTACCAGCGCGATGTGGCGGCCGACTACCGCAAGGCCTTCGGCGAGCCGCCGGGCGATCTGCTGGCCGTGGGGATCATGACCGACACCGACAACACCCGCAGCCGGGTGCAGGCCTGGTACGGTCCGATTCGGCTGATCGGGCGATAGGCAATCGGTCCGACCGCATGGTCCGCTTGATCGGGTTTTTCCTGGATGCACAATGTAGTGTTTGACACTACAACGAGGAGTCGGTCATGAAAACGATCTCTGCAGCCGAGGCCAATCGACATTTTTCTGCCCTGCTTCGTGACGTCGTCTCCGGCGAAGTGGTCACGGTGTTGTCACGCGGCAAGCCGGTTGCGACCGTGTCGCCCGTTCGCGCCGACCCTGGTCGGCGCGATGCCGCTCGGGGGAACCTGTTGCAACGCCTGAGGCAGCAGGAGGCTGTGGGCGGGTGTCAGTGGACGCGGGATGAACTGTACGAGGGCTGAGCGATGCGTATTGCGCTCGATACCAACATTCTGGCCTATGCAGAAGGTCTGGGTGATGCGCGGCGCTGTGCTTTGGCGGTGAGCTGCATCGAGACGCTACGTCCTCAGGATGTGCTGCTTCCCGCGCAGACGCTGGGTGAATTGTCCAGGGTGCTGATGGGCAAGGCAGGGCGCACGGCCACCCAGGTGCGCGAAGCGGTACTGGCCTGGTCTGATGCCTTCGAGGTGGCCGACTCGACATGGCCTGCCTTTCAGGCGGCACTGGACCTGACGGTTGATCACCAGGTGCCCATGTGGGATGCCCTGATCCTGGCGGTCGCTGCCGAGCATCGATGCCGCTGGGTGCTGTCGGAGGATTTTCAGAACCGGTTCACCTGGCGCGGCGTGACCGTTGTGAATCCGTTTGTCGAACCGCTCCAATCCATGGGGTGGAGGTAACAGCGCACACCCTGGCGGCACCGTCAAGGTCCAGCGCTGGAATTTCAAGGAAACGACGATGCAGACGTCCCCTTTCAAAGTTCATGGCCGCGCGTTTGCGCACATCGCGGCGTTCCATCCGGAGATCACCGCCCTGCGGCGGGATCTGCACGCCCATCCCGAACTCGGATTCGAAGAGCATTACACCGCCGCGCGGGTGAAGCAGGCCCTGCAGGTCTGCGGGGTGGACGAGATCCACGAGGGCCTGGGCAAGACCGGGCTGGTGGCGGTGATCAGGGGCCGCAGCACCGGCAGCGGGCGCATGATCGGCCTGCGCGCCGACATGGATGCGCTGCCCATGACCGAGCACAACGACTTCGCCTGGAAGTCCACCCGTTCGGGCCTGATGCACGGCTGCGGTCATGACGGCCACACGGCGATGCTGGTGGCCGCGGCCCGCTACCTCGCCGAGACGCGCCATTTCGATGGCACGGCGGTGCTGATCTTCCAGCCGGGCGAGGAGGGCTACGCCGGGGCGCGCGCGATGATCGAGGACGGGTTGTTCGAGCGCTTCCCGGTGGATGCGGTGTTCGGCATGCACAACTGGCCGGCCATGCGCCCGGGCACCGTGGGCATCAACCCCGGGCCCATGATGGCGGCGGCCGACCGCATCACCATCGAGATTACTGGTCGTGGCGGCCATGGCGCCCACCCTTACACCACAGTGGATCCGGTGCTGGTGGCGGCCCACATCATCACGGCGGTGCAGAGCATCGTCTCGCGCAATGTCAAGCCGGTCGACAGCGCTGTGATCAGCCTGTGCGCGATGCGCGCCGGGGAACTGGCGGCCATGAGCGTGATCCCCGGATCCGCCACGCTGGTGGGCACGGTGCGCACCTTCAGCCCCCGGGTCCAGACCCTGGTGGAACAGCGGCTCAGCGAGCTGTGCCAGGCGGTGGCGCTGGGTTTCGGCGCCACGGCCACGGTGCATTACGAGCGCAGCTACCCGGCCACCATCAACACGCCGGAGCAGGCGCATTTCGCGGCCGATGTGGCGCAGAGTCTGGTGGGGCGCGAGCATGTGGTGCGCGACCTCGAACCCAGCATGGGGGCCGAAGATTTCTCCTTCATGCTGCAGGTCAAGCCCGGGGCCTACCTGCGGCTGGGGCAGGGCGAGGAAAACGGCGTGGGCAGCTGCTTCCTGCACAACAGCCGCTACGACTTCAACGACGCCGTGCTGCCGCTGGGCGCCGCGCTGCACGCCAGTCTGGTGGAGCAGGGCATGCCGCTGGCGGCTGCGGGTGCCTCGGTGGCCTGACCGGAGCTGTGCCCGGGGGCCGTGCGGGGCTGCACCGGGCTGTGCCGGGCTGCACCGGGTTCAAGCGTAGCGCTTGCTGCGCAGGTTGTTCTTCATGTCGCGCAGCAGCGGCTGCAGGGTTTCGCCGCCGATGCGCAGCGCCACGCAGGTGGCCAGGATGTCGATCACCAGCAGGTGCAGCAGGCGCGAGACCATGGGGCTGTAGCGGTCGAAGCCCTCGGGATGGTCGGCCGCCAGGTGGATGTGGCCGGCCGAGGCCAGCGGCGAGCCGCTGGCCGTGATGACCAGCGTGGTGGCGCCGCGGCGGCGAGCGATGTCGCAGGCGTCCATCAGGTCGCGGGTGCGGCCCGAGTTGGAGATCACCACCACACAGTCGCCCGGTCCCAGGATGGACGCGCTCATCACCTGCATGTGGCCGTCGCTGTAGGCCACGGTGTGCATGCCCAGGCGGAAGAACTTGTGCTGCGCATCCTGCGCCACCACGCCGGAATTGCCCACCCCGTAGAACTCGATGCGCCGGCCTGCCCGGTAGGCGTCCACCAGTGC
>VERU01000631.1 GCA_018882485.1 Rhodoferax sp.
CGGTGACGTGTACCTGTACACCGTGGACGACCTGGCCAGCGTGGTGCAGACCGGGCAGGCGAACCGGCAGGCGGCCGTGGCCCAGGCCGAGGCCATTGTGGATGCCGGGGTGCAAAGCTTCATGCACTGGGTCGCGCAACGAGGTACGGTGCCGCTGATCCAGCAACTCAATGCCCAGGCCGACGAGTGGCGGGCCATCGAGCTGCAACGGGCGCGCAGACTGCTGGCCCGTGGCGAGGACCTGGACCAGGTGCTGGAGGCGCTGTCGCGCGGCCTGACCCAGAAGATGCTGCACGGCGCATTGGCCGAACTGCACGCCGGCGATGCCCAGGCCCGTGAACGCGCCAGCAACGCCATCCAGCATTTTTTCCTGCGCAAGGAGCGCTAGCGGCCCTCGCCGCTGCCTGCCGGCCGGGCCCGTCCAGCCCGGCATGCCACCCGCTGCGCCAGGGCAGCGCCGAGCCCCCTGCTTGATCGTCTCACCCATGAAGCCCTTTCTCAGACAGCAACTCGCCCCTACGCCGATCGACTGGGCGAGCTGGAGTTTTTGCTCTCGCGGGAAGACATCATGAAGGACATGCCGCAGTTCCTGGCGCTGTCGCGGGAGCACACCGAGGTGGCGGCGGTGGCGAGCCGCTGGGCCCGCTTCCAGCAGCGCGAGCAGGACCTGGCCAACGCCCAGGGGCTGCGGCAGCAATCGACCGACGATCCCGATATGGCCGCCCTGGCCGCCGAAGAGGAAACGGCGGCACAGAGCGAGCTGGCGGCGCTCACGCAGGAGTTGCAACGCATGCTGCTGCCCCGGGATCCCGATGACGAACGCCACGCCTTTCTGGAAATCCGCGCGGGCACGGGGGGTGACGAGTCGGCCCTGTTCGCCGGCGACCTGGCCCGGATGTACACCCGCTATTGCGAGCGGCGCGGCTGGCGGACCCAGATCGTCAGCGAATCGGCCAGCGAGCTGGGCGGCTACAAGGAGCTGGTGCTGCGGATCGAGGGGCAGCAGGTGTTCGGCGCGCTCAAGTTCGAATCCGGCGGCCACCGGGTCCAACGCATTCCCGTCACGGAAACCCAGGGCCGCATCCACACCAGCGCCTGCACCGTGGCGGTGCTGGCCGAACCGGACGAAGCCAGCACCGTCGAGATCAACCCGGCAGACCTGCGGATCGACACCTTCCGGGCCAGCGGCGCCGGAGGCCAGCACATCAACAAGACCGACTCGGCCGTGCGCGTCACCCACCTGCCGACCGGCATCGTGGCGGAATGCCAGGACGACCGCAGCCAGCACCGCAACAAGGCCCGGGCGCTGCAGGTGCTGGTGGCCCGCATCCAGGACAAGGAACGGTCCGAACG
>VERU01000191.1 GCA_018882485.1 Rhodoferax sp.
GCAGTTACGAGGACGAGCCCGGCATTGAATTTGAGCCCGATGAGCATGTTCTGCAAATGTGCTGGACGGTGGGTGGCGACGACGATTTCCGACAGGTTCTGGATGAAATGTGCATGAATCTCAATGAGCTCGCCCAGGCTGGCGCAGCCATCGAGGTCACGTTTTATGATGCGGACTACGACGAGGAAGACGATGCGCAGGATGGTGATTCCCGTGACGATTTCCTGATGTTGTTCGTGGGGCCGGATCCGGCTTCCATCATGCAGGTTCAGCGCGATCTGCTGGTGCAGGACGTGGTTCACCTGATGGAGCGGCATTTCGACGGCGCGCAGCTGGGGGGCGTGGTAGCCGAGATCGACAAGCTGTTCGGTCAGCGTTTCGACGACCTTGTCAACTCGCTGCAGCTCGGTCAGCCTCCCCGTGGCTCAGGCGGTGGTGGGCATTCCGGGGGGCACGGCGGCGGTCGCAAACCCCGGCATCTTCATTGAACCGGGCGTGGTGTGTTTGACGGTGCGACCGAGACAGGCGCGGGCGCTGTTGCCCGTGTGGGCACCGTGAGCACGAAGTGCAGCCCCCCAGTCACGGGTTGGGCTCGCAGGTCTCCTCCCGCCTCGCGCAGGCTGCGGCGCGCCTGGTAAAGCCCAAGGCCCAGTCCGCCCGGTCTTCCACTGGCAAAGGGTTCGAACAGCTTGTCGGGCGGAATCTGGGTCGTTGGGTCGGGCCAGGGGCTGAAAAACACCAACTGGGCCATGGGAGGCTGGTCGTCAGTACCTGGCGTGGTATCCAGGCGAAGTGCCGGCTTCACGGCACCCGGGTCACGCCAGTTCGGAGCGAGGTTGGAGAGCAGGTTGTCCAGTGCCCTTGCGAGCAGCCCGGGGCCGACCCAGGCTGTGGCGTCTCCTGATAGTTCGACCTGCAGGCCCGCCAGATGCGTCGCTTTCAAGACCGCATCCCGCAAGGAGATCATCAACGGCCGATCGTCCGTCCGGGGCATGTTTCCCAGTGATCGGATCAGCCGGTTGGCCCGCTCCTGCGCGAGGGGCGCATTCTGGCGGAGCCGGTTCGCAGCATTCAACAAGGCCTGAGGATCGGGCGAGTCGCCGAAATCGGCGCAGACCCAACCCACCCATTGGGCCAGGTTGCGCATGTCGTGCTGCAGGTAAAGCGTCAGCCGGGCTCGTTCTGCCAATGCGGCCGAAATGGCACCGGTTCGGGCGCGCACGGCGGCTTCCAGCAGCAGGACCAGCACCCGAGCCAGTTGCTCTGCGAACATGCGGCGTTCGCCACCCGCAGCCCCATGGACCAGGGTCAGAGTGAGTTTGACATCGGGCTCACTGCCGATATCGTAGATCACCGTCCGGGGTCCCCGGATGGGCTGGCTTTCCCGCGCGCTGCGGGGACCGCAATCGGCGTCGATGGGCGAACCGAACCAGTCACCTTCCAGACGAAGGCGACGCCACCCAGCCGAGACCAGCACGGGCCAGGCCGCAGGCGCAATATCCGCGGGCTCGAGTCCCTGGCTACCCAGTTGGAGCAGGGCCTGCATACCCTGGTGAAAACGCCGAGCCCGTCGGGACAGGCTGGCGCTGGTGATCAGCAGCGTGATGCCTGCCGCCAGACAGACCAGCGAGAGGCTAGTCAGGACGGCGAACACCATACTTGCGCAGGTAGTAGTAGACGTGCTCCCGGGCCAGTCCGAGGCGTCTTGCGGTCTCAGCCACGTTGTAGCCACTCGAGACAAAGATCCTGCGAAGCAACTGTTCCTCGGCACCCGCGGCAGCCTCCTTCGGACCTTCGGACAGCCTGGCCGTCAGATGCAGGCGTGTTTCGCCGTGTGCAGTGAGCCGTTGCTCGTTGTGGCTGAACAGCCGTGCCCGATCGAGCGCCCGGATGATTTCAGGAATGCCGACCGGTTTGGTGAGGAAATCGAAAGCGCCGCGCCGAACCGCCTCAAAGGCCGCTGAATCTTCGTCCTGACCGGTCAGTACGATGGCCTTGGCCTGGGGCACCCGAAGGAGGTAGTCGTCCAGCAGGGTCAGTCCCTCACTCATGCCACTGGCATGCGGTGGCAAGCCCAGGTCCATCAGGGCGATGCCCGGGAGTTCTGCACCCTGGAGGAGTTGGATGGCCTGCCGGCGATCGAACGCCCGAAGGACCTGGTAGCCGGACTGGCCGAGTGCATTGGCCAGGTAGTCATTCAGCGCAGGGTCGTCCTCGACCAGCAGCAGGGTCCGGTTGAAGGCTGCTCCAGCCGGGTCGTCATCAGTCATCACCGCCAGTCACCCGGGTCAGGATGGGCACCACGGCCAAGCCAAAACCGACGAAGAGCGCAACGAATCCCGAGAAAACGCGGATCAGAACCCAGTCCGAAGGGGTATCCGGGCTGACCGCCAGCAGCACGTAACCCGAGAAAAGGATCACCAGCCCGACCCAGGTCAATACCTGTCGACGGCGACTGACGACCCGATTGCGTTGTCGGGAATACTCGTACTGGTAGTCGGCCATGTGCAGTCTCCTTCAGCGCATCGTCTTGACCGACACAGCGCCTGGACGTACCACATCGGCCTTGATGTTTTCGGTCAGGTCCATGGTTTCACCGACTCGCAGGGCTTTGCCGCTGATAGTGACCCGGTCGCGCGTAATCACCAAGCGCCGGTCGGGGGCCACCCGCATGCCTTCACGCACCGGCTGACCATTGATCCAGACGGTGCTGTGGCCGTTTTTCCGGTGCACGATCCCGTTGACCGACATCATGGTCACTTCCGGCTTGGCTTCGGGGGCGTTGGGGGTCGAGCGGGTGCGGGTGATGACCGCCCGCTCGCTGGCCGAATACAACAAGGTTCCCAGGTCGATGTCATCCTGAGCGCGTGCTGCAGGGACTGAAATCAGCAGGCCCAGCAGCGGACCCGCAACGAGCGCACGGACCCACCCTGGATGGACGTCACGGTGATCTGTGATTCGCCCGTGCGATGCCGCTGCAGGGTTCATGGCTTTTTGACCTCCAGGGTTTCGCCGGGCACGACAAAGAACCGCAGGCTGCACCGTGCGGTCAATCCCTTTTCTCCAGCCGAAGAAAAGTTGCAGGCGCTGACGCGGTAGCGGCCGCTTGCCCGGGCCTGGTAGCGTTTCAGGAAGTCCAGCATCTCGCTCTCATGAACCTGGCTGGTCGTGAATTCCAGGTCGTGCATGGTGGCGCCGTCGGAGACCGAGCCTGTGGACCCAGGTGGGGCTGGAGTTTGCCCAGACTCTGGCGTAGAGACGCTGGGAGAGTAGGGCTTCGGGGACTGCAGGACGAAGGTGAATCCGTCTGGCAAACCGGCTGATTTGTACACCTCGACCAGCTCCTCGGTCCAGATTTCGCGGTTGGGTTTGCCCACCATGCCGCCGGTGCGCAGGGATTCGAATCGCGTGTGCTGCCGGGTCATGAGTTCGAGGTCGGCGCGACGGGCCGTGAGTTGGGAAGAAACCGCTTCGTCTTGTTGTCGGGCCTGTGCGAGTTCCGCAGCGGCCTTGCGGGTCATTGCATCGCCTGTGATCAGCACCGCTGCGGCCATCACAGCGCCCACCAGCAGCACCCCCAGGGCGAGGCGTGAGCGATTGAGGATCTGAACCAGGTCGTTCATGATCGGGGGGCGGATGCCGCCGGTTCCGGGGCTTTCAGCGTTGGACGACCTACGGCCAGACACCACGACAGTGCGGAGTTGGCGCCCTCCTTGGACAGGCTGCCACTGAGGGAGGCTTCTGCCAGACCGCGCATCGGATCGGTCAGCACCTTGACCCCGGGCGTGCTGCGCAGTCGGTCGGTCAGGTCGATGATGGCCTGTGACCGGGCTTTGGAACTGCGGCCGCTTGGGATGCGCACGGAGAAACTGACCCGACTGAACATGCCCGGATCGCCCGTTGCTGCTTCGGCGCCGGTTGTGGCGGCGGCGTCCCCGGTGGCCGGGCTGTCACAGACCGGTGAGCCCGGCGTGACGACGGACCAATCGAGTTCAACCAGTCGCAATCCCGGGTCACTGCCTATGGCACGGGCCAGACTCCACAGGTGCGCGGACATTGAGGGGGCAGAAATGATCTCGGTCTGGTCCATCTGGATGACCCTGCGCACGAGGTCGGCGGACACCCCGTAGGCTTTGAGGTCGCGGTCAACCCCAGCCAATTCTCCTGAATGCTTGCGGGTATCCGCTTGAACCCGAGCCAATGCCGATTGGCTGTTATCAAGGTCTTGCCAGACGTTCAGGGCTTGCCAGCCACCGAAGGTCAGCGCCGCCACGCCCAACGCATAGGCAATTCGTCGAACCTGGATCGCCACATAGCCGGTTCTGCGCTTCAAGGGCAGCAATTGCCCCGGTGGTGAGCGCAACGCAAGGTCGAACAGCTGGTACTTCAGGCCCTCGGGTTGCAGGTCTCTCCAGGGGCGTGGTGCCGCAACCATCATCAAGGACTCTTTGGAGAGGGCTTCCTGCATGCCCTGCCCGCCGCCCAGGACAACGACCGAGTGCCGCTTGCCATCGCGGTCCAGAACCTTGGTGTTCTCAAGATGCCGCAGGGTGCGCACGATCTCCGCCACCTGTGCGCCGGGCGTGGTGGCGTCCCGGACCAAGCGGCTGATGATGGGGACCCGTTGCTTGAAGAACAGGATGCGCAAACGGTCGGCGTGCGGCAACACCACAAAACTGTCTGCCGGTACCGATCGGTGCGTTGCAATGCTGGACAACAACTGTGAGGTGGTCCACAAACCGGCGATCGGTATCGCAAGCTCATCCAGCAGCTCGTCGATGCGACCGGCTGCATCCAGGCCCAGCAGGGTCTGTCGGGGCGGCGCCAACCGCGCCATCAGCGTACCGCCGGCAGGCGGAGGCAGGGCCATCCGGTAAGGGCTTTCCGGATACTTGGACGCCAGCTGGCGCTGGATGTACCCGGAACGATCCCGCCCAAAGAGCCGCGGAACCTGGATATCCGACAAGGATTCTTCGGCCAGATCGGTGACCATCCAGACCGGCCCCCCCTGGGGCACTTCCGAAGGTTCCCAGCCTGCGCTGCTCTTGAGCCAGAACTCGGTTCCAGCGGGAGTCAGGTAGGCAAGCGTCTTCATGGGCCGGGCCGGTCAGAACTTGATGCTGGAGATGGTGTCGTAGATGGGACTCAGGACCGCCATCATGATCCACCCCAGTATCAGACCCATCACCACCGTGAGCGCGGGTTCTATCATCGCCTGGACCTTGCCAACCGATTCTTCGATGTCCCGTGTGTAGAAATAGCTGATGTTGGTCAGCGATGCGTCGAGCGCACCTGTGGATTCGCCCACCCGGAGCATCCGGATCACCAGCGAGGGGAACAGATGTTCCTGGGCGAAGCTGTCGGACAACGCTGTACCGGTCAGGACACTTTCCCGGGCGCGGGCGATGCCCCGCTGGATCAGGAGATTGCTGGACACTTCCTGACAGTACACCAGTCCATCGATCAGGGGTATGCCGGTGCGGTACATGAGCGCGAAGGTGTCGGCAAATCGGGCCAGGATCATTTTCTTGAGAATTGGACCGATGTAGGGAATCTTCAGCTGGTATTCGTGCAGCTTGAAACGGAAATCGGGCGAAAGTGCAGCACCCAGGGACACCGCACCGACCAGCAGCGGTGGCGTGATCAGGAAGGCCCACCAGTAGTTGACGAAGGCATTGGAGAGCGCAATC
>VERU01000192.1 GCA_018882485.1 Rhodoferax sp.
TGCGATGCCCTTCGCGGTCACGGCACTTCCGGTGTTGCTGAGCCTGCTGCGATCCCGACCGTCCGGATCTGCGGCCAACTGGCTGCGGGCCGGTTGGGGCGAGTTGGGCGCAGCCTGGCAGGTCTTCCTGCTCCAGCAACCCTGGGTGCTGCTGCCGCCGCGCGTGCGGCTGGGACGGCAGGACCGGATTGCGGTGCTGTTGGTTCACGGCTACGGCTGCAACCACCGGGTTTGGGATGGACTGGCCCGCAGGCTCGATGAGGCCGGTCACAGCGTGCTGAGCGTCGACCTTGAGCCGCTGTTCTGCAGCATCGACGATTACGCCCTGCGGATCGACGAGGCGGTGTCGGTACTGTGCCGCGCCAGCGGTGCCCATCAGGTCGCCCTGGTTGGACACAGCATGGGGGGTCTGGCGATACGGGCTTGGCTGCGCCGGTTCGGCCACCATCGGGCGGCCGTCGTGTTGACGCTGGGTACGCCGCACGCTGGGACTTACATGGCGCGCGGTGCGCCCACCACCAACGGCCGGCAGATGGACTGGCAGAGCCCCTGGTTGCAGGCCCTGGCAGCGGGCGAAGGCCCCGGTACGCGACGTCTGATGCATCTGGCCTGGACCCACGAGGACAACATCGTGTTCCCTCAGGACCAGCAGTGCCTGGACGGGGCATCGCAGGTCCGGTTCGAAGGTATCGGCCATCTGCAAATGACCCGCGATCCCGACGTCGCCCGCTGGATCCTGAACGAGCTGGCCGGGGTACCGACCCAGGCCAATCACAGCCCGTGAACAACCCCGAACGATCCGAGACGGCAGCGACGGGCCAAGCCGCGTGTACAGCCTCAGACGGGGTTCCACACGAGGCCGTCATCGCGCCCGGGCCGGGTTCCCTGCGCGAGCTGTTCTGGTCCTTCACCCTGCTGGCCCTGCAAGGATTTGGCGGTGTCCATGCCGTGGCGCAGCGGGAACTGGTGGACAACCGTCGCTGGCTCACCCGGGAAGCCTTCATCGAAGACTGGGCGGTGGCGCAGATCATGCCCGGTCCCAACGTGGTCAACCTCTCGATCATTCTGGGGGAACGCTATTTCGGCTTGCGCGGGGCGGCCATGGCACTGGCCGGCATGCTCGCGCTGCCCATTCTGATCCTGTTGACCATGGCAGCCCTGTACGGCAGCGTGCAGCACCAGCCCGCGGCCCAGGGTGCGCTGCGCGGGATGGCAGCCGTCGCTGCAGGTTTGATCACGGCAACCGGCCTCAAACTGATTCCAGCCCTCCAGGCCAACGTCATGGGGCCCTGGGTCAGCGCAGGCGTCGCCGCCCTCACCTTTATGGCCATTGCGTGGTTGCGCCTGCCGCTGGCGGCCGTGTTGCTGGTACTGGGCACAGTGGCCTGCGGATGGGCTTTCCGGAGCCTGGGCCATCGCCCGTCCGATTCGGCATGACACCGCGTGTCGACCTTTGCAACCGGTACTGACCATGATCCAGGTTGATTGGCTGGCACTGCTGACCCATTTCCTGTCGCTGTCTCTGTTGGCGGTCAGCGGAGCCATCAGCACGGCCCCCGACATGCACCGGTTCCTCGTCGCCGAACGGCAGTGGCTCACCGACGGCCAGTTCAGCTCGTCGATTGCCCTGGCCCAGGCCGCACCAGGCCCGAACGTGCTGTTTGTGGCCCTGCTGGGCTGGAATGTAGGCATGAATGCGGGCGGCGGACTCGGCGCCGGCCTGGCGGCCTGGGACACCGGTCTGCTGGGGATGCTGATCGCCATGGGCGGGATGATCGGTCCGAGCACGGTGCTGACCTACACGGTGGCCCGTTGGGCCCGGCGAAACCGCCACCTGAGGGCCGTGCGCGCCTTCAAACAGGGCATGGCACCGATGGTGGTCGGGTTGCTGCTGTCCACCGGTTGGCTGCTGACCCTGGGCCATGGGGCCCGCCTGGATAACGCACCGCTGTGGCTGCTGAGCCTGGCGTCCGCCCTGCTGGCCTGGCAAACCCGTCTTCATCTGCTTGGGCTGCTGGGTGCCGGAGCCGCCCTGGGCGCCATGGGCTGGGTCTGACTCCGGCATCAAGCGCTGCGCTGGCGCAAGGCCTCGTACAGGCAGATGCCACTGGCCACAGACACGTTCAGGCTCTCCACCGCACCCCGCATGGGGATGCTGACCAGCTCGTCACAGGTTTTGGCAGTGAGTTGGCGCAAACCCGATCCCTCGGCCCCGAGCACCAGGGCAACCGGGCCTTTGAGATCGGTCTGGTAGATCGTTCTGGGGGCCGTGTCGGTCGTACCGACCACCCAGATGTTGCGCTCCTGGAGTTCTCCCAGCGTTCGCGCCAGATTGGTCACCATGAAATACGGTACGGTTTCGGCCGCACCGCTGGCCACCTTGGCGACGGTCGCATTGATGCCCGCCGCGTGGTCTCGCGGGGCGATCACGGCGTGGACTCCAGCGCCATCGGCCACCCGCAGGCAAGCCCCCAGGTTGTGGGGGTCGGTCACCCCATCCAGCACCAGCAGCAGCGGCACGGGCGATCCCGTCGCGCCCCCGGGGGAGGTGGCCTCCTCCAGCCCGTCGAGCACATCGTCGAGCGAGCGGGCTGCCGGCATGTCCAGCACCCGGGCAACGACTCCCTGGTGACCGTGGTTGCCGCACAGCCGGGCCAGCCGCAGGCCGTCGGACTCGATGAGGCGCACGCCGCTGGGTCGGACCCGGTCTAGAAACTGGCGCATTCGGGCATCGCGACGTGCCAGGTCCACATGGATCTCGACCACGGACTCGGGCGCCACCTTGAGGCGGACACCCACCGCATGGAAGCCGAACAGGATGCGAGGCGTAGACATGGCCGGATTATCCGGCGGTCCTGACGCGCCCCGCCTCGATGGTGATACAGCGGCTGCAGCGGCCCGCGATGGCGCGGTCATGAGTCACCAGCACCAGCGTGGTGCCCAGCTCCTGGTTCAGGGAGAACATGAGCTGCATCACGGTTTCGCCGGTGGCGAAATCCAGGCTGCCGGTCGGTTCATCGGCCAGCAGCACCTCGGGGTGAACCACGAAAGCACGGGCCAGCGCGACCCGTTGCTGCTCACCACCGCTCAGCACCTTCGGGTAATGGCCCAGGCGCTCGCCCAGACCGACCCGCTGCAGCATGGCTGCCGCAGCCGGCTTGGCGTCACGACGATTCGCCAGTTCCAGAGGCAGCATCACGTTTTCGAGGGCCGTCAGGTTGCCGAGCAACTGAAAGCTCTGGAACACGAAGCCCACCTTCTGGGCGCGAAGCGCCGCACGCGCATCCTCATCCAAGGCGAACAGATCCTGGCCGGCCAGCCGGACCGTTCCGCGGGTGGGCCGATCCAGGCCGGCCATGATGGACAGCAGCGTGCTTTTGCCCGAACCGGACGCCCCCACGATGGCCACCGTTTCCCTGGGCTGCAAGGAAAAATCGATATCGCGCAAAATATCGAGTGTTCCGCCCGAGTCGGTGACGGACTTGAACACATGCTCGACGGAAATGATGGATTCAGACATGACGCGATTGTCCCTGTTGCGGCGCCACTGTACCCGCGCCCTGCTGGGGCTGCTCATGGTGGGGTCAAGTGCCCATCGGGCTTGGGCGATCGCGGGTGCACCTTCGAACGGCACGACCTGGCTGGTGCTGGGTGATTCACTGAGCGCGGAATATGGTTTGCGTCGGGGCAGCGGTTGGGTGGCCTTGCTGCAGGCCCGGCTGAAGACCGAAAACAAGCCGGTGCAGGTGGTCAACGCCAGCATCAGCGGTGAGACCACATCGGGCGGACGATCGCGGCTGTCGGCCCTGCTGGCGCAGCATCGCCCCGCCGTGGTGGTGATCGAACTCGGCGGCAACGACGCACTGCGCGGCCTGCCGCTATCCATGACCGAACAGAACCTGGAACAGATGACGCAGACAGCCCAGCAAGCGGGCGCCCGCGTCCTGCTGGTGGGCATGCAGGTTCCCCCCAACTACGGGCGGGACCATGCCGAGCGTTTCGCGGCCGTGTTCGCCAGGGTGGCGCGTAGGCGGCAGGCGGCCCTGGTGCCTTTCCTGCTGGCGGGGGTCGCCGACACGCCCGACGCTGTCCGATTGTTCCAGGCGGATCGCATCCACCCCACCGAAGCGGCGCAAGCCCGCATGCTGGACAACGTCTGGCCGGAACTTCGCAAGCTCGCGAAATGAGCCTGGCCATACTGGACGCCAGCGAGGCGCTGCAGCAGCTGGACCGGTTCGGTACCGTGATCGATGCCCGCAGTCCGGCCGAATTCGCGCTCGACCACCTGCCAGGCGCTCTCAACTGGCCGACCCTGAACGACGATGAGCGCCGCGTCGTGGGCACTGTGTACAAGCAGGTGGGGCCTTTCGATGCCCGCAAACTCGGCGCTGCCATGGCGGCACGCAACATCGCCGGGCACATCGAACGCGAACTGACGGATACCCGTAAGGACTGGGCGCCTCTGGTCTACTGCTGGCGCGGTGGCAAACGCAGCGGTTCGCTGGCCCTGGTGCTGGACCAGATCGGGTTCCGGGTCACGCTGCTCGAAGGGGGCTACAAGGCGTTTCGATCCGCTCTGGTGAAGGACGTGGGCGAGCGGATCCGTTCCTTGTCATTGCGGGTGATCTGCGGCACCACCGGATCCGGCAAAACGCGGTTGCTGCAGGCCCTGCGAACCCGCGGTGCCCAGGTGATCGACCTGGAGCAACTGGCCTGCCACCGAAGTTCCATCCTGGGCGCACTCCCCGGAACGCCGCAGCCCTCGCAGAAGCATTTCGAAATGCGGCTCTGGGATGCGCTGCGGCGTCTGGATCCTGACCATCCGGTGTACATCGAAAGCGAGAGCCGCAAGGTCGGCAACCTGACCGTCCCCGAGCAATTGGTGCAGGCCATGTGGCAAAGCCCGTGCCTGATGCTGCAGTTGCCGCAATCCGAACGCGTGGCGCTACTGCTGGAGGACTATCCGCACTGGGCCCGGCAACCCGATTTGCTGGCCACCCGGCTGGACGTGCTGACCGAACTCAAGGGCCGGGCGGTGGTACAGCGCTGGCAGGACCACCTCCGGGCCGGGGCCATCGCGGAGGTGGTGCAGGACCTGCTGGTGCAGCATTACGACCCCAGTTACCTGCAATCGACGCGCCGCCATTACCGGCAGCTCGATGCCGCCCTGACGATTGCACCCAGGGACCGTTCGATACAGTCCATGGACCTGTTGGCTCAACAGCTGCTCACGAATGGCTGAAGGGCGGGCACATCCACGGCGCACCCCGAAGCAAACCCTCCGACACGCCGTCTGATCGAACCGCTGCGGCTTGTCAGCCGGGCCGGTTCTGATCCGGGTCCGCAGCGGCAGGGGGATCGACCGGGCTGTTTCCGTCCTCGGGCTCATCGTCGGCGGGCAGGCCGAGCTTGCGCTCCGCTTTCTGGCGCAACTTGTCTTCCTTTTTCTTCTTTTTCGCCAGTTCTTTCTGACGCTTTTCGTATCCGTAGTTGGGAGTGGCCAAGAGATGCTTTCAGAAATAGGCTTTCAATGTAACACCATCGCGGCACGGTGGCGCACCCCATGGGTGCAGCCGCCCGATCAGGTTCGGTTGGGCCGAACGGAAGAGGGCGACGGCGGGGCTTCGCGCCAGCGCACCGTACCGCGGTAAGCATGCCAACTGGCATGTCCCAGCC
>VERU01000193.1 GCA_018882485.1 Rhodoferax sp.
CGCTGCAGCTGCGCTCGGCGCTGGGCTGCGGCACACGCATCGGTCTGGAACTGCCGCTGGCTCCGCCGCCCGCTGCCCCGCCGTCGCCGCTGGCGGTGCTGACCGACCACCGGCCCCTGCCGCAGGGGCGCCACGTGCTGGTGCTGGAAGACGATCCGCTGTCGCGCGAGGCCGTGGCCGGTTTGCTGCAGGCCTGGGGTTTCCGCGTGCGCACGGCCGACAGCCTGGCGGCGGCGCTCAGGGTGTTCGAGGATGTGGGGGTGCCGGACCTGCTGGTCACCGATTTCCAGCTGGCCGAGTGGGTCAACGGCATCGATGCGGTGCGCCAGTTGCGCGCGGCCGCCGGGCGCAAGGTGCCCGCCTGCCTGATCAGCGGCACCAACACGCCCGCCCTGCAGCTTGCGGCGCAGGAGAGTGGCCTGGTGTTGTTGCACAAGCCGGTGCGACCGGCCAAGTTGCGTGCCCTGGTGCGGCGCCTGGTGGCGGGTGCCAGCGCCGATCAGGACGACGCAGCGCCGCCCCGGTAGCCCAGCCGCGTCGCCACCAGCACGGCCTGGGTGCGCGACTGCACGCCAAAGCAGCGCAGGATGGCCGAGACATGGTCGCGCGTGGTCTCCTCGGAGATGGCCAGCTCGCGGCTGATGTCCTTGTTGGAGCAGCCGTCCAGCAGCAGCGCCAGCACCTGCTGCTGGCGGCGCGTCAGGGGCAGCGGTTCGCCGGGGGCTGCCCCGGCCGGCCCTGTGGCCAGGTCGGCAGCAGTGCCGTCGGATCGCACCGGCCCGTCGCCGGCCAGCACGGCGCGCAGCACCCGCAGCATGTCCACGCTGCCGCCGCCCTTGTTCACATAGCCGGCAGCACCGGCGGCCAGGGCCCGCAACTCGAGCTGCGGGTCGATGGAGCCCGACAGCATCACCACCGGCAGCTCGGGGTGTTTCTCGCCCAGGCTGTCGAGCGCGTCGATGCCGCGCATATCCGGCAGCTGGTGATCGAGCAGCAGCATGTCCAGATCGCTGTGGCGGTCGGCCAGCCAGAAGGCTTCCTGGCAGGTTCCTGCCTCCAGCACCAGCACCGCTTCGTCCAGCCCCTTGAGCACCTGGCGCAGGCCTTCGCGCACCAGGGCATGGTCATCCACCACCAGAATCTTCATGCCAGCCACCCCCCGTGGCCATTGTAGGCAGCGCCCGGGCGGATCGTGCCGGCCGTGACGCACGGGTCCCGGCGGCCAGGCCCTGCAGGCAAAATGAGGCCATGTTTGTACACCTGCGCTCCCATAGCGAATTTTCGGTGGTCGATGGCACCTGCCGCATCGACGAGCTGGTGGCGGCCGCCGTTGCCGACCGCCAGCCGGCGCTGGCGGTGACCGACCTGGGCAACCTGTTTGGCGCCGTCAAGTTCTACAAGGAGGCCCGCAAGCGGGGCCTCCAGCCCCTGATCGGGGCCGATGTCTGGCTGGAGGCGGCTTCGGGGGCGGATGCCGCCCCCCCCTCCCGCCTGCTGCTGCTGGCGCAGGGCCCGCAGGGTTACCTGAACCTGTGCGAGTTGCTGGCCCGGGCCTGGACCCAGGCCGCCGGACGGCTCCAGCCCGGTCTGCGCATGGAGTGGCTGCTGGAGTTGCACGAGGGCCTGATCGTGCTCTCCGGGGCCCAGGGCGGGGCCATCGGCCAGGCCCTGCTGCAGGGTGAGGAGGCCCGGGCCAGCGAGCTGGCCTTGCAGCTGGCGGCGGCATTTCCGCATCGCTTTTACCTGGAGCTGCAGCGGGCCGGGCGGCCCGAGGACGAGCCCCATGTGGCCGCCGCCTGCGCCCTGGCCGCCCGCCTGCGGCTGCCGGTGGTGGCGACGCATCCGGTGCAGTTCATGGCGCCGGATGATTTCGAGGCCCACGAAGCCCGGGTCTGCATCGCCGAAGGCACCATCCTGGCCGATCCCCGCCGGGCGCGGCGTTTTACGGCGCAGCAGTACTTCAAGTCCGGCGCCGAAATGGCCAGCCTGTTTGCCGATGTGCCGTCGGCGCTGGCCAACAGCCTGGAGATTGCCCGGCGCTGCAACCTGTCGCTGACACTGGGCAAGCCCCAGTTGCCGGACTTTCCGATTCCCGAAGTCGATGGTCAGCGCCTCACGCCGCAGGCCTATTTCCGCCATGTGTCGCAGCAGGGGCTGGAGGAGCGCCTGACCCAGCTCTACCCCGATGCCACACAGCGCGAGGCCGAACGTCCCCGCTACCAGCAACGGCTGGAGTTCGAAATCGACACCATCGTCAAGATGGGCTTTCCCGGGTACTTCCTGATCGTGGGCGATTTCATCAACTGGGCCAAGAACAATGGCTGCCCGGTGGGTCCTGGCCGGGGGTCCGGCGCGGGCTCGCTGGTGGCCTACGCGCTCAAGATCACCGACCTGGACCCGTTGCGCTACAACCTGCTGTTCGAGCGGTTCCTGAACCCCGAGCGGGTGTCCATGCCGGACTTCGACATCGATTTCTGCCAGGGCAACCGCGACCGCGTCATCGACTATGTGAAGCAGAAGTACGGGCGCGAGGCGGTCAGCCAGATCGTGACCTTTGGCACGCTGGCCGCCCGCGCGGCGGTGCGCGATGTCGGCCGGGTGCTGGACATGAGCTACACCTTCTGCGACGGCATCAGCAAGCTGATTCCCAACAAGCCGGGCACCAGCGTGACGCTGCAACTGCCCCCGCCCGACCGCCGCAAGGACGACAAGACGGTGTACGCCACCGAGGCCGAGCCCCTGCTGGCCGAGCGCGAGCGGCGCGAGGAGGAGGTGCGCACCCTGCTGGAGCTGGCGCGCAAGGTCGAAGGGCTGACCCGCAACGTCGGCATGCACGCCGGCGGCGTGCTGATCGCGCCGGGTCGGATCACCGATTTCTGCCCGCTGTACCAGCAGCCCGGCAGCGATTCGGCGGTCAGCCAGTTCGACAAGAACGATGTCGAGGCCATCGGACTGGTCAAGTTCGACTTTCTGGGGCTGGCCACGCTGACCATCCTGGAGATGGCCCGCGAACTCATCCGCTCGCGCCATGCGGGCCAGCAGGATTTCTGTTTCGAGACCGTGCCGCTCGACGATGCCCGGGTGTACCAGCTGTTCTCGCAGGGGCGCACCGAGGCGGTGTTCCAGTTTGAAAGCCGTGGCATGCAGGCCATGCTGCGCGAGGCCCGGCCGACCCGGCTGGAGGACCTGATCGCCCTCAACGCCCTGTTCCGGCCCGGCCCGATGGACCTGATTCCCAGCTTCGTGGCGCGCAAGCACGGCCGCGAGGCGGTGGAATACCCCCACCCGCTGGTCGCCGACATGCTGTCCGAGACCTACGGCATCATGGTCTACCAGGAGCAGGTGATGCAGACCGCCCAGATCCTGGGCGGCTATTCGCTGGGCGGGGCCGACATGCTGCGCCGCGCGATGGGCAAGAAGGACGCCGACGAAATGGCGCGGCACCGCCAGATCTTCCGCGACGGTGCGGCGCGCAACGGCATCGACGAAGCCAAGGCCGACGAGGTGTTCGACCTGATGGAGCGCTTCGCCGGGTACGGCTTCAACAAGTCCCACGCGGCCGCCTATTCGCTGCTGGCCTACCACACCGCCTGGCTGAAGGTGCATTACACGGCCGAGTTCTTCTGCGCCAACATGACCGTGGAAATGGACGACACCGACAAGCTCAAGGTGCTGTTCGAGGACGCGCAGCGCATGGGCATGCAGTTCGAGCCCCCCGACGTCAACCGGGGCACGCCCCGCTTCGAGCCGGTGTCCGACCGGGTGATCCGCTACGGGCTGGCGGCCATCAAGGGCACGGGCGTGCAGGCCATCGAGGCCATCGTGGCCGCGCGCGAGGGCCGCGGCGCGGGCCCGCGGGGCGGCGACCGCCGCGCCTTCAGCAGCCTTTTCGACTTCTGCGCCCGGGTCGACCGCGCCCGGCTGAACAAGCGCACCGTGGAGGCCCTGGTCAAGGCCGGTGCCTTCGATTCACTGGAGCGCAACCGCGCCGCGCTGCTGGCCTCCATTGACCTGGCCTTCGACTTCGGGGCTGCCCTGCTGGCCAACGCCAACCAGGGCAGTCTGTTCGACCTGGGCGGCGACGACGACCACGGTGCCAGCAGCCGGGAGCCGGACCTGCCCGCCGCCACGCCCTGGGGCGTGCGGGAACAACTGGCGCAGGAAAAGACGGCCATCGGTTTTTACCTCTCTGGGCACCTGTTCGATGCCGCGGCCAGCGAGGTTCGCCGCTTTGCCCGCCGCCCCATCGCCGACCTCAGCGATACGCGCGAGCCGCAGTTGCTGGCGGGCATCGTGGGCGATTTCCGGGTCATCAACGGGCAGCGCGGCAAGCTCGTGCTGTTCCGGCTCGATGACAAGTCCGGGACCATCGACGCCCGGGTGGACGAGGCGCTGGTCAATGCGCAGCGGGCGCTGTTCCGCGATGACGAGTTGCTGGTGGTCATGGGCAAGGCGCAGCCCGACCGTTTCGGGGGGGGTGCCCTGCAGCTCACCATCACCCAGGCCTGGAGCCTGGAGCAGGCGCGCTGCCGCTTTGGCAAGTACCTGCGGGTTCGGGTCAATGGCCATGCGCCGGACGTGGCCCGGCTGTTGCGCGAGTATCCGCCGCAGCGCGAAAGCGACGAGCACGGGGAGCGCGAACGCGCACTGGGCCTGCGCCTCTGTGTGCAGCGCGAGGGTCCGAACGGACCGGTCACGGTCGAATTGCAGCTGGGCGAACAGGCCCGGTTTTTCCCCAGCGATGCGGCGCTGGCTGGCTGGCGGGCCCAGGCCGACCAGGGGCAGGCGGTCGTGGTTTATGAATGAAATCGGGCTCCAGGCCCCGTATTCATTGGGTTTATAGCTATTTAATTAATAGCATTTCGCTGAAGGGCGCGCCCGACTCACCGGGCGCGCAGGGCGATTGCCGCGCGGGCGTCAGTCCTTCGGCCGGAAGCTGATCAGCAGCGGCGAGGGCACCCGGCCGTCCACATCGCGCGGCAGGGTCTCGGTCTTGTCGATGGCCTTGAGCACCGCATCGTCCCAGGCCTTCACGCCGCTCGACTTGAGCAGCTTGCGGCTCAGGATGGTGCCGTCCGGGGAGGTGCGGACTTCGACTTCTGCACTGGGGTTGCCGCTGATGTCCTCGGTGTACACGATATTGGGCTTGATCCTGGCGCGGATGCGCCCTCCGTAGCTGGCCGACGGGCCGGCGGACTGCTGTGCCGTGCCGGTGGCGCCGCTCGCGCCGGTGGCGCCCGCCATGCCGGCGATGCGCCTGAGGTTTTCCTGGCGCAGCGCTTCGCTGCGCTTCTCGTCGTCGGCCGCCTTGCGGCGGGCTTCGGCCTGCTTGCGCGCCTCCGAGCGCTTCTGGTCCTGGGCCAGCTTGTCCCGCCTGAGCTGCTCCTGCCGAAGCTGCTCCTGCCGAAGCTGCTCCTGCTTCTGCCGCTCTTCGCGCTGCCGCACCCGCTCCTGCTCCTGTTGCAGGAGCCGGCGCTTTTTTTCCTGCTCGCGGGCGATGTCGACCTTGGGCAGTTCAACCTCCTTGGCGGGGGGCGGTACGACAGGAGCAGGAGCCGGGGCGGGGGCGGGCGGCGTCTCCACCGGGTGGGGTGCGGCCTCTTGCGG
>VERU01000194.1 GCA_018882485.1 Rhodoferax sp.
GGCCTGGACCTGGACGGCAAGTTCGACAAGACCGGCATCCCGGCCTCCATCGTGAGCAAGTTCCTCACCGAGCACGGCGTGGTGGTGGAGAAGACGGGCCTCTACAGCTTCTTCATCATGTTCACCATCGGCATCACCAAGGGCCGCTGGAACACGCTGCTGACGGCGCTGCAGCAGTTCAAGGACGACTACGCCAAGAACCAGCCGATGTGGCGCATCATGCCGGAGTTCTGCAAGAAGCAGCCGCGCTACGAGCGCATGGGCCTGCGCGACCTTTGCCAGTACATCCACGAGATGTACGCCAAGTACGACATCGCGCGCCTGACCACCGAGATGTACCTGAGCGACCTGACGCCGGCCATGAAACCCAGCGATGCGTACGCCCACATCGCGCTGCGCCGGACCGACCGGGTGGAGATCGACCATCTGGAGGGCCGGATCACAGTGGGGCTGGTGACGCCTTATCCCCCGGGCATTCCGCTGCTGATTCCGGGCGAAGTGTTCAACCGGAAGATCGTGGACTACCTCAAGTTCTCGCGCGAGTTCAATGCCCAGTGCCCGGGGTTCGAGACCGACATCCACGGGCTGGTGGAGGAGACCGACGCCAACGGCCACAGGCGCTACTACGCCGATTGCGTGCGGGTGTGACCCCATCGGTCCAGCGTCCGGAATGCTACGAAAAATATAGCAAACTATCTTTGTTCGACGGGGCTTGGAGGCCTATTTGTTGAAAAAAAACGAGCCGGCAACCCGGCTCAGGCCGGCGACTCCACCACCGCGACAGCCGTCTGACTGACGCCCCCGTCCACATACGCGATCTGGCCGGTCATGCCAGAGGCCAGGTCGCTGAGCAGGAAGGCCGCCACATTGCCGACCTCTTCGATGGTGACGTTGCGCCGCAACGGTGCCGCTCCCGCCTGGATCGACAGCAGGCGGCCGAAGTCCTTGATGCCGCTGGCGGCCAGTGTCTTGATGGCCCCCGAACTGATGCCATTGACCCGGATGCCCTGCGGTCCCACGGCCTCGGCCAGGTAGCGTACCGCGGACTCGAGCGAGGCCTTGGCCAGTCCCATGGTGTTGTAGTGGGGCACCACGCGCACACCGCCCAGGTAGGTCAGGGTCAGCAGCGAGGCGCTCGGGTTCAGGTAGGGCAGGGCGGCCTTGGCCATGGCGGGGAAGCTGTAGGCGCTGATGTCGTGCGCGATCCGGAAGGCCTCCCGGCTCAGGCCATCGAGCAGGTTGCCGGCGATGGCCTCCCGCGGTGCGAAACCGATGCTGTGCACGAAGCCGTCGAAACGTGGCCAGTGGGCCGACAAATCGGCGAACAGCCGCTCGATCTGGTCGTCCTGACCCACGTCGCACTCGAACACCCGGTCGCTGCCGAATTCGGAGGCAAATTCGGTGATCCGGTCCTTGAACCGTTCACCGACGTAGCTGAAGGCCAGTTCGGCCCCTTGCTCGTGGCAGGCGCGGGCGATGCCATAGGCGATCGACCGGTTGGACAGCACCCCGGTGATCAGCAGTTTTTTTCCGGTCAGGAAACCCATGTGGTCCTCGCGTAGGAATCGGCAGATTGATGCAGAATTGTCGCATGCGCCCCTGGCTACCCTGCTGGCTCGCCTCTCTCGCCTGCCTGGTCACTCCGGCCTGGGCCGCTCATGGCTACGCTTTGTGGGGAGAACTCAGGTACCCGGAGGGTTTCGCCCATTTTTCCTACGTGAACCCCCAGGCTCCCAAGGGAGGCGAATTGCGGCTGGTCAGCAACCTGCGCGTGTCCACGTTCGACAAGTACAACCCGTTCACCATCAAGGGCTCGGCGCCGGCCTACCTGTCCGATCTGATGTTCGATTCCCTGCTGACGGGCGCCCTGGACGAGACGGCCGCGGGCTACGGACTTCTGGCCGAAGGGGTGGAGGTGGCTCACGACGGATTGAGCGCCACCTTCCGCCTGCGACCCCAGGCCCGGTTCCACAACGGTGACCCGGTGCTGGCCGCCGACGTCCGGCACAGTTTCGAAACTCTGGTGGGGCCCCACACCTCCCCGGGGTACAAGACGCTGCTGGAGGATGTGGCGGGTGTCGATGTGGTGGACGAGCGCACCGTCAGGTACCGGTTTCGCAAGCCCAATCGCGAGTTGCCCCTGCGCGTGGGGGGACTGCCGGTATTCAGCCGCCAGTGGGGCGTGGAGAACGGCCAGCCCAAGTCCTTCGACCGGGTGGTCACCGACATCCCCATCGGCAGCGGCCCCTATCGCATCGGGCCGGTGCGCTTCGGTCGGGACATCACCTACGTCCGGGATCCGTCCTACTGGGCGCGGGATCTCAACGTCAAACGCGGCAGCCACAATTTCGACCGGATCACGGTCAAGATCTACAAGGACAACACCGCCCGGCTGGAGGCGCTCAAGGCCGGGGAGTTCGACCTGATGCGCTTCTTTTCGGCGGGCGACTGGGCCCGGCGGGTCACCGGTCGGCGCTTCGACTCCGGGGAACTCGTCAAGGCGGAATTCCGGCATCGTCTGCCCACGGGCTTCCAGAGCTATGTTCTCAACACCCGAAGGCCCTGGTTCCAGGACGTCCGGGTGCGGCAGGCGCTCGGACTGGCGCTCGACTACGAATGGATGAACCGGCAACTGTTTTACAACGCCTACCAGCGTGTCAACGGTTTGTTCGGCAACACCGACTGCCAGGCTCGCGGGACGCCGGATCCGGCCGAACAGGCGCTGCTGGAGCCCTGGCGGGCCGGTTTGCCTGCCTCCGTGTTCGGTCCCATGGTGCCGCCACCGCGCACCGATGGCGACCAATCCTTGCGCAGCAACCTGCGCCAGGCCCAGGTCTTGCTGAAAGCCGCAGGCTGGCAGGTGCGCGACGGACGCCTGCGAAACGACCGTGGCGAGGTGTTTCGCATCGAATACCTCGACAGCAACGAGTCCGGTGCCCGGGTGGTCACGCCCTGGGCGCGCAACCTGGAAAAGCTGGGCATCGAGCTCGTCTTTCGGCCGGTGGATTTCGCGCTGTACCAGCAGCGTCTGCAGAAATTCGACTTCGACATCACCTCGCTGGCTTATGCCGGCACCCACAACCCGGGCCAGGAGTACGCCGACCTGTTCGGCTCCAAGGCAGCCGACACCGAAGATTCCGGCAACCTGACCGGCCTCAAGAGCCCTGCCGTCGATGCCCTGATCGGTGCGATGACGGCGGCCCGGACCCGCAGCGACCTGCTGCCAGCCTGCCGGGCACTGGAGCGGGTGATCGTGCATCAGCATGTGCTCGTGCCGCAATGGGCGGCAGGCACCCACCGCATGGCCTACAACGCCTGGCGGCTGCAGTCCCCCGGCCCCATGCCAGACTACGCACTGGGTGAAGGCTGGGCCATCGACACCTGGTGGGCCCGGCGACCCTGACACCATGCTGGCCTACATCCTCAAACGCCTCCTGTTGATGCTGCCGACGTTGCTGGGCGTGCTGCTGGTGACGTTCGTTGTCATTCAGTTTGTGCCGGGAGGTCCCGTCGAGCAGTACCTGGCAGAAGCCAGGGCCGGCGCAGGGGGCGGCGCTGAGGGGGCTGGCAGCGGATACCGGGGGTCGCAGGGCGTGGACCCGAAGCGCCTGGATCAGATCAAGGCCCTGTACGGCTTCGACAAGCCGGCGCCCGAGCGCTTCTGGCAGATGCTGGTCCAGTTTGCCCGTTTCGATCTGGGGCGCAGCTTTTTTCAGAACAAAAGCGTCTCGCAATTGATCCTGGAGAAGCTGCCGGTATCCATCAGCCTGGGTCTGTGGACCTTCTTCATCAGTTACCTGGTGGCCGTGCCGCTGGGCGTGGCCAAGGCGGTCCGGGCCGGTTCCCGGTTCGATCTGGTCACCACGCTGCTGGTGCTGCTGGGGTATGCGATACCGGGTTTCGTGCTCGGCGTGGCCTTGCTGGTGGTGTTTGGCGGTCAGTTGCAGTGGTTTCCCTTGCGCGGACTCACCTCGAGCAACTGGGAAGAACTCGGCTGGGGGGCCCGCATCGTGGATTACCTCTGGCACATCGCGCTGCCGGTGACCGCGATGGTGCTGGGCAGTTTTGCGGTGACCGCGATGCTGACCAAGAACGCCTTCCTGGAGGAGATCCGCAAGCAGTACGTGGTGACGGCACGGGCCAAGGGCTTGAGCGAGCGTCAGGTGCTCTGGAAACATGTCATGCGCAATGCCCTGATTCCCATCGTTACCGGCTTCCCGGCGGCGTTTGTGGGTGCCTTCTTCACCGGATCCCTGTTGATCGAGACCCTGTTTTCGCTCGACGGGCTGGGCTTGCTGAGCTACGAGAGCGTGATCCGCCGGGACTACCCGGTCGTGCTGGGCACCCTGTACTTCTTCACCCTGATCGGGCTGGTGACCAAGCTGGTGTCCGATCTCTGCTACGTCTGGGTCGATCCCCGTGTCCGCTTCGATTGACCGTCCCGCAACGGCTGCGGCACCCCGGTGGCGGCCCAATTCTCCGGCGCGTCGCGCCTGGGCGCGCTTTCGCCGCAACCGGCTGGGGTTCTGGAGTCTGATCGCATTCTGCGGACTGGTGCTGCTGAGCCTGGCCGCGGAACTGGTGTCCAACGACCGGCCGCTGCTGGTGCGCTACCAGGGCCAGTGGTATGTCCCGGTCCTCCAGGACTACCCGGAAACGCGGTTTGGCGGTGATTTCCAGACGCCGACCGATTACCTCGACCCCTTCATTCAGGCGCGCCTGGCCGAGCCCGGAAACTGGGCCTGGTACGCACCGAACCGATACGGTCCGAAAACCCTGAATTACTTTGCCCGGTCGCCCAACCCGTCGCCGCCGGGACCGGACAACTGGCTGGGGACCGATGACCGGGGCCGCGACCTGCTGGCGCAACTGATCTATGGCTTTCGGGTCAGCGTCCTGTTTGCCCTGGCCCTGACGGCCACCGGCGTGGTGCTGGGCGTGCTGACCGGCGCGATACAGGGCTATTTTGGAGGCCGCACCGACCTGGCGTTCCAGCGTTTCATCGAAATCTGGAGCGCGATGCCCGAGCTCTACCTGCTGATCATCTTCAGCGCCGTGTTCGCGCCCAGTGTGACGCTGCTGCTGGTGCTGCTCAGCTTGTTCGGCTGGATGGGGCTGTCGGACTATGTGCGGGCCGAATTCCTGAGAAATCGGCAGCTCGACTACGTTCGGGCGGCGCGGGCGCTGGGGGTGGGCAACTGGCAGATCATCACCCGCCATGTGCTCCCCAACAGCCTCACTCCCGTGGTCACTTTTCTGCCGTTTCGCATGAGCGGTGCAATCCTGGCACTGACCTCGCTCGATTTTCTCGGGCTCGGCGTGCCACCTGGTACGCCCTCGCTGGGCGAACTGCTGGCTCAGGGCAAGAACAACATCGACGCCTGGTGGATTTCCCTGTCCACCTTCGGCGTGCTGGTCATCACCCTGCTGCTGCTGACCTTCATGGGTGATGCACTGCGGGATGCGCTGGATCCCCGCAAGGCGGATACATGAGCCTGCCCCTGCTGGACGTGCGCGGGTTGTCGATCGCCTTCGGGGACCACGAAGTCGTGCACGGTGTGGATCTGGTG
>VERU01000632.1 GCA_018882485.1 Rhodoferax sp.
GCGGTGCGAATAGAAGATGTCCACATAGTCCAGCCCCATGCGGCGCAGGCTCTGGTCCAGGCTGGCCAGCACGTACTTGCGCGAACCGCCGCCCTGGCCGTAGGGCCCGGGCCACATGTCCCAGCCGGCCTTGCTGGAGATGATGAGTTCATCGCGGTAGGGCCGGAAGTCCCGCCGCAGGTGCTCGCCAAAATTGGTTTCCGCGCTGCCGTAGGGCGGCCCGTAGTTGTTGGCCAGATCGAAGTGCGTGATGCCCAGGTCGAAGGCGGTGCGCAGCATGGCGCGCTGCGTTTCCATGGGCGTGCTGTCGCCGAAGTTGTGCCACAGACCGAGCGAGACCGCCGGCAGTTTCAGACCGCTGCGTCCGCAGGGTCGGTAGGGCATGGCGCCGTCGTAGCGCTCGGGGTTGGCTGAATAGCTCATGGTGCGGGCATCCGGTTGGGTCAGGGGCGGGCCGCCGCCGTCGGGCGGCGCGCCGGGGACCGTATTGTGCGGCTTGCCGGGCCCGCGCCGGGCTCAGGCCAGCCGTCCGGCCCGCATGTCGGCGATCGCCTGGTGCAGCTCCTGCTGGGTGTTCATCACGAACGGGCCGTACTGGGCGATCGGCTCCCCGAGGGGGCGACCGGCAATCAGCAGCGCCCGCGCGTCCTGCGTGGCCTGCAGCCGCACACCGTCGCTGCCGGTGTCGTTGGCCAGCAGCGCCATGCGCTGGCGTGGCACGGTCTGGCCGGCCACCGTCAGCTCGCCCCGGTACACGTACAGAAAAGCGTTGTGGCTGTCGGGCAGGGCCTGCTCGAAGCTGGCGCCGGCGGGCAGGCGCAGGTCCAGGTACAGCGGCGCGGTGGCGGTGCGGGTCACGGCCCCCTGCTGGCCGTGGCTGTGGCCGGCGATCACGGTCACCGACACCCCCTCGGGCGTGCTGAAGGCGGGCAGTTCACCGGCCTTGAAGTCCCGGTACCAGGGGGTGCACATCTTGTCGCGCCCGGGCAGGTTGAGCCAGAGCTGGAATCCTTCCATCACGCCCTGTTCCTGCTGCGGGATCTCGGAATGGATCACCCCGCGCCCGGCAGTCATCCACTGCACTCCGCCGTTCTCCAGCAGCCCCTCGTGGCCGGCGCTGTCGCGGTGCAGCATGCGGCCGGCGATCATGTAGGTGACGGTCTCGAAACCCCGGTGCGGATGGTCCGGGAAGCCGGCGATGTAGTCGTTCGGGTTGTCGCTGCCGAAGGCGTCCAGCATCAGGAAGGGGTCGAGCCGGCGCTGCAGATCGTGGGTCAGCACCCGCGTCAGCTTGACGCCGGCGCCGTCGGAGGT
>VERU01000195.1 GCA_018882485.1 Rhodoferax sp.
GGCCCGGCGCTCCCTTTATCGTGGTCGGGCTGGCCTCGGCGCTGATGCTGCTGACCTTCTGGGCCCTGCGGCTCGGAGACGGCCGGTCGATCGCCACCGCACGCACCGCTTCGGCCCTGCCGTTTGCCTACCTGCTGCGCTTTTTCACCAAGCCGCGTCTGGTGGCTGGCTGGCTGTTTGCGGTCCTGCGGTCCTGCGGCTGGTGGATCTACATCGTCTACGTCGGCATTTTTGCGGTGCAGTCGGGTCTGGGCGAACAGGTGGGCGGCATGGCCACTTCACTGGCCAACTTCGGCCTGTTTGGCGCGCCGCTGATGCTGCGCTGGATGCTCAGGCACTCGGTGCGCCACGCGGTGCGAGTCGGATTCCTGGGCGCCGGGCTGTGTTTTCTGCTGGCAGCGGCTTTGTCCTCGATGCCCTGGCTCACCATCGCCGCATTGATTGTGGGAGCTTATTTTCTGGTGCTGCTCGACATCTGCGGCGGGCTGCCCTTCATGATGTCGGTCAAGCCCTCGGAGCGGGCCGACATGGCGGCGGTCTATTCCAGCTTTCGTGATGTGTCGGCCATTCTGTCACCGGGCCTGGCCTGGCTGGTGCTGCAGTTCAGTCCGGTGCAAGGTCTGTTCGCAGCCGGCGGTCTGGCCCTGCTGGTGGCCTGGCAGGTGGCCGGGCGGCTGCACCCCGATCTGGGGGTGCCCGGATCCCAGCGCCGGCGTTTAGGCCGCACCCCGCCCATCGACCGCATCTGACCGACCGTGCGCCGCCCGGTGGGCCAGGTGGGCGCCACCCTTTCAGGCGGCCAGGCTGCGGTGCTGGGAGGCGCTGGCTGCCTTCAATTGCCCCTGCAGGCCGGCCACGATGCCGTAGGACGCCAGGCGGGCGGTGTGATCGAAGATCTGCGAGGTGATCATCAGTTCGTCGGCCTGCGTCAGGTCGACGAAGGCCTGCATGCGCGCGAGCACGGTGGCGGGGGAGCCGATGGCCGAATGCGCCAGCACCGACTCCAGCATGGCGCCGAGGGGTCCGTCCAGCCGCTGCCGGTAGCCGGCCACGGGCGGCGGCAGCGGGCCGGGCCGGCCGCTGCGCAGGTTGACAAACGACTGCTGCATCGAGCTGGCCAGCCACTCAGCCTGCTCGTCGCTGGTCGCCGCAAAGACATTGAAGCCCAGCATCACGTGGGGTTTGTCCTGCTGGGCCGAGGGGCGAAAGTGCTGCCGATACAGGGCCACCGCCTGCAGCATCATCTGGGGTGCGAAGTGCGAGGCGAAGGCGAAGGGAAGGCCCAGCAGGGCGGCCAGCTGCGCTCCGAACAGGCTGGAGCCCAGGATCCAGACCGGCACCCGCGCCCCCTGGCCGGGAACGGCGCGAACCGGGCTGCGCGGCTGGTCGCTGAGCAGATCCATCAGTTCCACGACGTCGTCCGGGAAGCGCTCGGCGTCGGTATCGAGGTGGCGTCGAAGGGCGCGGGCGGTGGCCGGGTCCGAACCCGGGGCCCGCCCCAGACCCAGGTCGATGCGGCCAGGGTGCAGCGCGGCCAGGGTCCCAAACTGCTCGGCGATCACCATGGGTGCATGGTTCGGCAGCATGATGCCTCCAGCGCCGATGCGGATGGTCTGGGTGCCCGCCGCGACATGGGCCATGAGGACGGCGGTGGCCGCACTGGCGATGCCCGGCATGCCATGGTGCTCGGCCAGCCAGTAGCGCCGGAACCCCAGCTGTTCGGCGTGGCGCGCCAGCGCCAGGCTGTTGCGAAACGACCGAGCGGCGTCGCCACCCTGCACGATGGGGCATAGATCGAGTACCGACAGAGGAATCATGGGGCCAATGGTAGGCGATCTGTTCGTGCCGCGCCGGCCCTGGCCGGCTTGCCCTCCCGGCGGACGGCGGAAAGGGCCGGATTGATCGATGTCGTTGCGCCCGCGACCGACCGGGGGCATAACCAGGACTTTTTGTATGCCGATCCACCGACTGGCTGTTGCCGAACTGTCGTTGCAGATTCGCCCTGAATGCCTGGGCTTTGCCGACACCAACGACGTGGAGGCGCAGCCGCCGACCTGGGCCGGACAGGAGTCGGCGCTGGCCGCCGCCCGCTTTGGCCTGGGCATGGCGCAGCCCGATTACCACGTGCTCGTCGTCGGCGAGGCCGGCAGCGGTCGCAGCGCGCTGATGCAACACGCCATGCAGGCTGTGGCCTCGGGGCGGCCGGCTCCCCCGGATGTCTGCTACGTCCACAATTTCGCGGTGCCCGAGCAACCGGTGGCCCTGCGTCTGCCCGCCGGTCAGGGACGCCTGCTGCAGCAGGCCATGCTCGACGGGATCCTCCAGTTGCAGCGGGACATCCCCGTCTGCCTGACGGACGTCGACCTGCAGCGCCGGTTCCAGGGCGTCGAGCAGGACTTTCGCAGCCGGGAGGCTCCGGCCTACCAGGCGCTCTGTGCGTATGCGCGGGAACGCAGCTTCTTCCTGTTTCGACAGAACGGCGAGCTGTTGTTCACCCTGGTGGACGGGCGGGGCGAGCCCATGCAGGGCTCTGCCGTCAGGGACTTGCCGGAGGAACAGCGCCTGCGCATCGATCGGTCTGAACAGGAGCTGCGCGTGGAAATCAACCATTTTCTGGAGCGGGTCGGTCTGTTGGAGCGCGACCTTGACGAGCGCCTGGCGGGGTTGCGCCATCAGGCCGTTCAACCGTTGCTGACCCGAACCCTGGGCGCGATACGCCGACAGTGGCCGGCCGAAGGGACCGACGGTGCCCGACTCGATGCCTGGCTCGACCAGGTTGCGGCCGATGTGCTGGCTCGACTGCCGCTGTTCAGCCGGGTGTCGACCGACGAGGAGCAGGACGCGGTCCGTCGGGCGGCCGCCCTTGCGCGTTACCAGGTCAATCGCCTGGTCGACAACGACGCGGGCGCCGGCGCTCCGGCGCTGATCGAACACCATCCGACGCTGCGACGGCTGGTGGGCGGTATCGATTACCTGCAGCAGGATGATGCGCTGCTGACCGATTTTTCCCGACTGCGGGCCGGTAGCCTGCACCGCGCGCATGGCGGGATGCTCATGCTGCGCCTGGAAGATGTGCTGGCCGAGGAGGGCGTCTGGGACGTCTTGCGCCGCTTTGTGCGCACTGGCCGGCTGCATTGGGACGAAACCATTCCGCCGGTCACGCCGGTGGCTGCCGTGACCCTCAGACCTGACCCGGTGGATCTGGATGTGAAACTGATCCTGATCGCTACCGGCGACGAGGCCGAGCTGCTGCTGCAGTCGGACCCCGGATTCGCCCGGCGATTCCAGGCCCGCGTCGTGCTCGCGGCAGATTACCGGGCCAGCGACGCGGGCTATCGCGCCTTCGCGGTGTGGGCCGCCCATGCGGTCCGGCGCCTGGGGCTGCCGCCGCTGGACGCCGCTGCGGTCACGCGTCTGCTGGAGCACTCGCACCGCCAGGCCGAAGACCAGACACGGCAGAGCGCCGACATCGGCCACGCTGCGGCGTTGATCCGAGAAAGTGCCGCGGCCTGCAGAGCCCGGGGTGCCCACCGGGTGGAGGCGGTCGATGTGGACAGCGCCCTGGCGCAGCGACGGCGTCGCCACGATGGCGCCGAGCGGCGCATGACGGAGGCCCTGACCGACGGGGACTGGCTGATCCGCTGGCGGGGGGAGGCGGTGGGTCAGGTCAACGGCCTCGCATGCGTGGACAACGGGGTCCATCGGTTCGGCGTGCCGGTCCGGATCTCCGCCCAGACCAGCGCAGGTGCCGATGGTGTGCTCAACATCGAACGGGAAGTCGCGCTGTCGGGACCGGTTCACGACAAAGGGGTGCTGGTGCTGGAGAGTTACCTCAGCGCCTTGTTTGCGGCCCACGCGCCGCTGCCCCTGGACGCTGCCATCGTGCTGGAGCAGGAATACCTGGGTGTGGAGGGCGATTCGGCCTCCTGTGCCGAATTGCTGGCGCTGCTGTCGGCCCTGTCCGGGCTGCCTTTGCGCCAGGGCATCGCGGTCACCGGTGCCCTGAACCAGCACGGTGAATTGCTGCCCGTGGGCGGTATCAATGAAAAGATCGAAGGCTATTTCCGGGCTTGCGAGGCTGTCGGGCTGGACGGTCACCAGGGGGTTCTGATCCCCGGGCGCAATCGCCGTCACCTGATGCTGGATCCGGCGGTGCGTGCGGCCGTGGAGCAGGGGCGCTTCGCCGTCTGCACCGCGGACCATGTGCTCGATGCGCTGACGCTGCTCACAGGCCGTCCCAGTGGCGTGGGTTCACGCCCCGGTCGCTACGCCCGGGGCTCGGTGCTGGGCCGTGCGGCCCGTACCCTGCAGGCCTACCGACGGGCCTGCCAGCGGGCTGGCCAACCGGGTTCGGCACGCGGATCCGGCCGGTCAGCAGGTGCCGCGTCCCTCCATCGGGCAGAGGCACAATCACGGATATCAAGCGCACCGCTTTCTGTCTGGACACGACCCCGCATGGACCGTTCCCCCCTCCCGCGAGCAGCCCCCTTCCGCCGGTCGTCCGGCCCATGAATTCCGGCCTGCTGATCGTCGGCGGTGGCATCGGGGGGCTGGCTGCGGCGCTGGCCTGCGGCCGGCAGGGCGTGCCGGTGCAGCTGTTCGAACGCAGTGCCGAGTTTTCCGAGCTGGGTGCGGGGGTGCAGTTGGGACCCAACGTGGTCCGCCGGCTTCAGGGCTGGGGGCTGATGCCCGCCTTGCACGAGGTGGTCAGCCTGCCGGACGCGCTGCAGGTGCGCAGCGCCCGCAGTGGGGCGTTGCTGGGCCGGATCGAACTGGGCCAGCGTGCCCAGGAGCGGTATGGGGCACCCTATGCCACGGTGCACCGTGGGGATTTGCATCGCCTGCTGCTGGCCGCGGCGCAGCAGCAGGCGGGTGTCGAGCTTCGCCGGGGCGCCCGCATCGATGGGGTGGCGGTCGAGGGCGACGGCGTGCGGCTGCAGATGGCCGAGGGCGGCAGCGCGACGGGCCGGCTGGCGCTGGGTGCCGACGGGGTCTGGAGCCGGGTGCGTCGTGGGCTGCTGGCCGATGGCGACCCCCAGCCGACGGGCCATATGGCCTACCGTGCTCTGCTGCCGCAGGCCGATCTGCCCCCCGCGCTGCGTGCCACCGGGGTCGATCTGTGGCTGGGTCCGGATCTGCATGCCGTGGCCTACCCGGTGCGGCGCGGCACCTGGCTGAATCTGGTGGTGATCGTGGCCGGGCGGGCGCAGGGCGACCTGCAGGGCTGGGACCATGCCGGCGTGTCCGATGCGGTGCGGCAAGTGCTGTCGGGCAGCACGGCCCGGTTGCGGGACCTCGCGGCCGCCGTTTCATCCTGGCGGCTCTGGCACCTGCAGGCCCGCCCGCCCGTGCAGGGTCCGGGTCAGATGGCGCAGGGCCGCATCGCCCTGCTGGGCGATGCGGCCCACCCGATGCTGCCCTATCTGGCCCAGGGCGCGGGCATGGCCATCGAGGACGCGCACGCGCTGGGCCTGTGCCTGGCGGACCAAGGGCTCGCGCCCGCAGCCCTGGGGCAC